>CAYPBW010000015.1:10401-20148 GCA_964409055.1 uncultured Chitinophaga sp.
CGTAATTTAGCGGCATGAACCTCGAATATAAATACCTGCTCGACGGTAATTTTCACCCGGAATCAAGGGTTTGGGTCTATCAGTCCAGCCGTCTTTTCTCAATGGGTGAAGCCCTGGAAATAGAAGAGTTGCTGAAAGAGTTTACAGCCAAATGGCAGAGCCATGGCACCCCGGTAAAAGGCGCTGCCTATTTGTTCTTTGGACAGTTTATCATTTTAATGGCGGATGAAACAGCCACCGGTGTTAGCGGATGCAGCACTGACAGTTCTGTAAGGCTGATAAAAGATATAGAGCAGCGCTTTGCTGTAAATATGTTTGACCGCACCACCCTTGCCTTTGTAATAAAGGATAAAATACAATTGCTGCCCCTGTCCCAGGTTGTTTATGCGTTTGACAACGGGTTTATACAACCAGGAACACTTTACTTCAACAACCTGGTACAAACAAAAGAAGAATTGGAAAATAACTGGATCATACCGATAAAACAAAGCTGGTTACGAAAACGATTTGATTTGAAAGCAGAAAGCTGAATAAACTCCTGTTTAATTGCGGAAGCAGCTCAGTGGTAGTCCGCCGGCTGGCGGATCCCCGGGCTGCAGGCAGCGGGTTCGGGTCCCGTCTTCCGCTCAGCAAAAAAATACAATGCCTGCCGGTACGACGGGCATTTTTCTAAACTATTCGTGGCTATTTTTTAACCGGCGGTTTTTTAGGCTGATTGTTGAAGTTGTAAGCAATGGTCAGCCTGTAATTCTTTGTTTGTGTCTGGCTAAAACTTTCCAGGTTGAAGTTGGGTCCATACGTATAGATACGCCGCTGCTGGTTCACAAAAGGATCGATGGCATTGGCAGTAATCACCAGCTTTTTGTTGAAGAACTTCCGCTGAATACCGAGATTCATACTGGTATTCCACCGGGCATACCCTTGTGGTGATGCAAAACGGTTCAGGTTAAAGCTGCCGGTAAAACCCCATAAGTCAGTCGGCGTGAAATTATAACCAACCGTAGAAGTAAAAGAACCTCCGTTCCTGAACTTTCTTACTGTTTTATCAAAATCACTGTACGCATTATAGGTATAGCTGGCGCTGGCATTGGCTTTTAGTTTTTTGGAAAGAGTGATACCATTCCAGCTGCTTACTTCGTACTCCTTTCTGCCGCTGATGTTTTCCCAGGTAATTTGTGTGATCCCTTCATCCAGCAATGTTCTTACCTGGCTGAATACATCCTCTACGATATTGTATCCAAAACCAAGATTCAGGAAATATTTCTGCTTTGTTCTGCCAATAATAAAATCCAGGTTATGGGCAGTAGAAGCTTCCAGGTTGGCATTACCAAACCGTATATTATAGGGATCTGAAAAATCAATGGTCGGATTCAGCTCGCCGATACCCGGGCGGCGTATGCTGCGGCGATACGCAAATGTGAGGCTCAGTTTTTCTTTCCAGGTTTTATTGATATTGGCAAAAGGAAGCCATGTCAGGTAATCATTTTTTACATCCCGGCTTTCTTTCAGCAACTCAAACCAGATATCTGTCCTTTCTGCAGTAGTGCCTGCTGTGAAACTAAAATTCTCCGCAATGATATGCTTGACAGATGCCCTCAGGTTACTCACTGTCTGGTGAAACCAGAAATCATTACTCAGCAACGGCAGTTTTTCCATGGTACCTTCCGGCTTCTTTTTATAGGTGGCATCAATGATCACATGATTGTTGGAACGGTTATACAATCCGCCCACCGAAATAAAGGTTTTCTTATTGCCCAGCATTTTGTCGTAATTAACCCGGACAGTATAACCATTCACCCTGGTATTATTCTCCTGCCTTTGTACAGAATCCAGTCCGTTGGGGGTGAAATCAGGATTGAAATATTGCTGGTAAAAATCCCTGTCGTTCTCATTAAAGGAAAGACTGTAGCTGGTAATGACACGCAATGTTTCTCCTGGCTTGCCTTTCAGGGTATAGGAAAGGCTCATATTGGGATTGTTATTCACACCGGCACTCTGAATCGTTCGCTGGCTCAGACGCCACAATTCATCAAAGCGGTTAATATTCTGGTACTCGGTCAGGTTATAATTATCAAAATTGTTTTGATTGTAGTTCAATGTCAGGTTAAGCAGGTTATTCTTATTGATATCATAATCAATATTCACCCTGAAATTGGGCCGGTTACTTTTATTGGTGTAATTATTCGTTGTGTTGAAAAAATTGGAAGAGTCTTTATAAATATTATTACGGATAGAATAACCAAAACCGGCATAGCGGTTATAGCTATAACCTGCATTTACGGCAATAGCCAGCCCCTGTTTACGATAGTTAAAACTTGCACCCACAGAAGCTTCTCCCCTGGTACCCCCGGTAACGGATAGTCGTCCGCTTTTACCTACTTTACCTTTTTTGGTAACGATATTGATCACACCGCCCTGTTCATTGGCATATTGCGGTGGCGGGTTGGTCATTACTTCAATCTTTTCAATAGAACTCCCGGGCAACGATTCCAGCAGGTCCTGCAACTGCTGCATGTTTAACTCTACAGGTTTGTCATCAATCAGGATCTTGGGTTCTTTACCCCTTACCGAAACTTTGCCATCGGCATCTTTGGTAACAAGCGGCACCTGGGTCAGCAGTTCACTGGCATTACTGCCGGCGGCAAGGGCTGATTCCCCTGCATTAAAGGTGATATTACCATCCTTTGATTGTATGAGCGGTTTTTCAGCATAGATGATCACTTCGCCCAGGTTCTCGGTGTTTTTGGGCTTAAGGGTAATATCAGCCAAATTGAAATCAAAACGTTCCGTCCGAAAATTGATGCTGTCGATTGTCATGACCTGCATACCCACATAACTAATCCTGAGCCGGTAGTATCCAAAAACGATATTACTGAAGCTAAAGTCCCCCGTTTTACTGGTAAGAGTGCTGCGCCTGGACAAAGTATCCGACAAAGAAATGATCTCAACGGTAGCCCCCTCGAGTGCTTTTTTCTTTTCATCCACTACATTGCCGGTAAGCAGACCTAAAACGGAACCCTGCGCAAAAACCGCAGAAAACAAAAAAATGGTTGGTATTAAAAGAAGTAGCTTTTTCAAATCGGGAATTAGACGCCAAATATATCGCATCGCTTGCTAACCGATTGGTAAAGAAGAGGCTGAACGGTTCTTTCAAACGTTTGCAATGGCTTTTCAAGTGCTGACATCCTGTCAGAAATCGGCCAGTTAGCTTTATATTTGCAATCCAATTCGACCATTTATGCTTGACTTCGTGACAGATAAGACCCATGATGAGGCTCGCCAGGGTGAAGCCTATGCTCCTTTTTCCGGTGATCCCAACCAATACAAAAAGCGTTTCTACATAGAGAGTTATGGCTGCCAGATGAATTTTGCCGACAGCGAAATTGTGGCTTCTATTCTGAATAAAGAAGGGTTTGGGGCCACCCGAAACCTGGAAGAAGCCGACCTGATTTTCATCAATACCTGCTCTATCCGGGAAAAAGCGGAGCAAACCGTTCGTAAAAGGCTTACCGAGTTCCGCAAACTGAAAGAACAAAGGAAAGGTATGCTGGTAGGCGTACTGGGCTGTATGGCAGAAAGGCTGAAGTCAAAATTCCTGGAAGAAGAAAAGCTGGTTGACCTGGTGGTAGGGCCCGATGCGTACAGAACATTGCCCGGCCTGGTAGAAGAAGCCGAAGGTGGCCAGAAAGCTGTCAATGTATTGTTGAGCCGTGAAGAAACCTATGCCGATATTTCTCCCGTTCGCCTTGACAGCAACGGGGTAAGTGCTTTTGTCAGCATTATGAGGGGCTGTAATAATATGTGTTCCTTCTGTGTGGTGCCATTTACCCGTGGCCGGGAAAGAAGCCGGGATATTTCCAGCATCATCCGGGAATGCAGGGATCTTTTTGAAAAAGGTTTCAAAGAAGTTACGCTGCTTGGTCAGAATGTGGACAGCTACTATTATACACCCCAAACTCCAGAAGAAGGTACAATGGAAACGCCGGTAACCTTTGCCATGTTATTAGAGCAGGTAGCATTAATATCACCTGAATTGCGGGTTCGCTTTTCCACTTCACACCCCAAAGACATTACGGATGATGTATTACATACAATGGCCCGGTACGAAAACATCTGCAAATACATTCATTTACCTGTACAAAGCGGCTCTTCCAGGATATTGCAACTGATGAACCGCACCTATACAAGAGAATGGTATATGGCCAGGGTGGACAGGATCAGGCAAATAATGCCGGACTGCGGGATCTCCTCCGATATCATTGCCGGATTTTGTACCGAAACGGAAGAAGATCACATAGACACATTGAGTGTAATGGAATACAGCAGGTATGACATGAGCTATATGTTTTTCTATAGTGAAAGACCCGGCACCCTCGCAGAAAGAAGGTATACAGATGATGTGCCTATGGAGGTGAAAAAAAGAAGGTTACAGGAAATAGTGGAATTGCAGAACAGGCTTTCGCAGGAAAGTAATAAAAAAGACCTTGGCAAAACTTTCAAAGTATTGATCGAAGGCGATAGTAAAAGAAGCGACAAAGACTGGATGGGAAGAAACAGCCAGAACAAAGTGGTTGTTTTCCCTAAAGAAAACGCTGAATTGAAGAAAGGAGACTATGTTGATGTCATAGTCAATGACTGTACACAGGCTACACTGCTTGGTAAAATTGTTAACTAAAACATGTACCGGCATGACCGGTTTCTAAGATGGATATACAAAGTATTAAAAACCGTTTTGGCATCATTGGCAACTCCCCTGCCCTCAACTATGCGTTGCAGGTGGCATCACAGGTGGCCAATACGGACCTCACGGTTTTGATAAATGGAGAAAGTGGTGTCGGTAAAGAAGTGTTTTCCCAGATCATTCACTCCCTGTCCGCAAGAAAGCATAATCCTTTTATAGCAGTAAACTGCGGCGCCATACCGGAAGGCACCATCGATTCCGAACTGTTTGGTCATGAGAAGGGATCCTTTACCGGTGCAGTAGATGCCCGTAAAGGTTATTTTGAAACAGTGAATGGCGGAACTATTTTCCTTGATGAAATTGGTGAACTGCCATTGGGCACACAGGCCCGTTTGCTCAGGGTACTTGAAACCGGTGAGTTCATCCGTGTGGGTTCATCCAAAGTGCAGAAAACAGATGTACGGGTCATTGCTGCGACCAACAAGGACTTGCTTCAACTGGTACAGGCCGGAAGGTTCAGGGAGGACCTCTATTATCGCCTAAGCACCGTTCCTATCAGGGTGCCGGCTTTACACGACAGGCCGGAAGATATTCATCTGCTGTTCAGAAAATTTGCTGCTGATTTTGCCAATAAATACAAAACCTCGCCAGTTCAACTGGATGAGGAAGCAAAAAACCTGTTAATAAGCTACCCCTGGCCGGGTAATGTGCGGGAATTGAAGAATATTGCAGAGCAAATTTCAGTTCTTTCACAGGACAAACTGATCAATGCAAAAACCCTGAATAAGTTTTTGCAGCCTTATTCCAATAACCGGTTGCCGGTGCTGGCACATCCCAATGGTTCTGCAACTGATTTCTCCAATGAAAGAGAGATACTGTACAAACTCTTTTTTGATATGAAGAAAGATGTTACTGAACTGAAAAGGATGTTCCTGGATATATTGCAAAATCCCAGTATGGTGGCACAGAACCAGGCTTTCATTAATGAACTGAAGGAATCGGATAACTATCGGTTAAAAACGAATGAAGTACTGCAACCAGTATTGGTTCAGCCAACTGTTCAGCATGTACAACCTGCCCCGGTCACCATCGGTATGCCGGGTGACATTGATGAACATGAAGAGGTGGAAGAAAGCCTGAACATTATCGACAAAGAAAAAGAACTGATCATTAAAGCCTTAAAAAAACACAAAGGCAAGCGAAAAGATGCTGCCCTCGATTTGGGCATCAGTGAAAGGACACTCTACAGAAAATTGAAAGAATACGACATCGAAGAATAATGAATAAACTTGTTCAAAATATTTTATTAGCCGCTGTTGGTTTGTTATTTGTTGGAACGATCATCAGTTCAACCGGCTGCAGTGTCCGCTATGGCTTCAAGGATGTTTCAATTCCCGACACGATCAAGACAGTGAAAGTGGGCTTTATTGAAAACAGGGCAAGGTATATCAACCCACAGTTGAGTCCCCGGCTTACCGACAGGCTGCGCCAGAAAATAGTCAGCCAGACCAAACTTACACAGGTTAACAATGATAATGCAGACTGGGAGATCAGTGGCTGGGTATCTGATTACAGTTTCAGTACTTCTGCTATTTCCGGCCAGCGGGAAGCGAATAACCGGCTTACAGTATCTGTTCATATTACTATCAACGACCGTAAAGCTGATAAAACAACTGATTATGATGTAAGCAGGAGTTTTGAATTCAAAGGCACACAATCTATTCAGCAGGCAGAAGCTTCGCTGGGTGATGAAATGATACGGACATTAACAGATGAAATATTCAACCGTCTTTTTTCCAACTGGTAACTTACACTTATCTTGTACCGATGAACGGGCCTATCAATCAACTGGTAAAATCGCTTTTGCATAAAGATTCATTGGATCAATGCAGCCTGGAAGAACTGCAGCAATACGCTGACCGCTATCCTTATTTCGGCGCTGCACAATTACTGCTTACCAAAAAGCTGCAAACAGAAAATACTGAACGCTACCAGGATCAATTGCAGAAAACCTACCTGTTTTTTCATAACCCGCTTTGGGTACAGCAATTGCTGAATGATACAGGAACAGCAACAATCAAAGCAGCAGAAAAAAAGGAACAGCCTGTTGAGATAGATTTGCCTGTTAAAGAAATAGTTCCTGAGCCTGCACAAGCTGCAATAATGGAAGATGCTGTATCACTGGCCGAAGCTGTTGCAGAAGAAAAAAAACCTGTTATTGAACCTGCCCCTGATGTAATCCCTGAAATTATCAAAACTGCAGTACCGGTTATTGCTGAAAAAACTGAAATCGAAACAACAACAGTTGCCAGCAACAATGACCTGTTATTTGAGCCCTATCATACGGTAGATTATTTTGCGTCACAGGGCATTAAATTCAAAGAGGAAGAAAAACCTGCTGATAAATTCAGCCAGCAACTAAAAAGCTTTACAGAATGGCTGAAAACCATGAAAAAACTGCCCGTGGCAGAAATGGCCGGGGCGGTGGAAACAGCCTCCGAGAAAAAAGTAGAGCAATTGGCTGAACATTCCCTGGAAGAAAGGGAAGTGATTACAGAAGCTATGGCAGCAGTGTGGGAAAAACAGGGAAACAGGGAAAAAGCCATTGAAGTATACAGCAAATTAAGTTTGCTTGAACCCGCCAAAAGCCCTTATTTTGCAGCGAAAATTGAGATTTTAAAGAAAGAAAACTGATATGACAACCTTATTTGTAGTATTGATTGTGCTGGCATCGGCTATCCTGGGACTGATTGTACTGGTTCAAAACCCGAAAGGTGGCGGACTGGCCGGAAATATTGCCGGTTTCAGCAACCAGTTCATGGGAGTAAAACAAACAACAGATGTACTGGAAAAGGGTACCTGGATATTTGCCGGGGTAATTGGTGTTCTCTGCCTGCTTTCTGTTTTGTTCATTTCAAAATCATCAACCAGCGGCCCCGACAGGACTAAGGATGCTACTACCGCCCCTATCCCATCCACTAACCAGCCTGCACCCACAAACAATAACACTATTCAGCTGAACCCTCAGCCTGCAGGTGATACTACGAAATAAAATACTTCTATAATATTGGCGAACCCTGTCTTACCGACAGGGTTTTTTATTTATTTTGTTTCCATGAGGAAGAAAATATTTTTCGGCATGCTGCTGGTGATACTTGCAGTGGGTGGTTTCCTGGGTTACAAATTATTTACACCTGCAGTACATAACAAGGACAATGCATATTTCTATATAAAAGACAGTGACGATGTTGCCTCTGTAAAAGAAAACCTGGTTTACCAGCAATTCATTGGTGGCAGTGGTTTTGACCTTGCTGCCCGGCTCCTGAAATTCAAAAAGGCCAGGCCCGGACGATACAAGCTGAAAGACGGCATGAGTATGTACCAGCTCATCAAACTGCTGAGAAGCGGAGAACAGTCACCTGTAAAGCTGGTGATCACCAAAGAAAGAACAAAAGAAGCTTTTGCCGGAAAATTTGGAAAACGGTTTGATGTGTCTTTTGACTCACTGGCGATGATCCGTTTTCTTTCCAGCAATGATTCACTAAAAGACTATGGAGTGGACAGCAACACCGTCATGGCGGTGATTATGCCCTATACATTTGAAGTCAACTGGAATTCCACACCAGAAAAAGTCTTTAAACAGTTTTATGCATCCTTTAAAAAATTCTGGACACCGGAAAGAAAAACAAAAGCCGACAGTCTTCATCTGACACCGCTGCAGGTTATTACCCTCGCTTCGATTGTAGAAGAAGAAACGCTGAAAAAAGCTGATAAATACAATATTGCCAGTACCTATCTGAACCGCATACGTACCGGCATGAAATTGCAGGCAGACCCAACTGTAAAATTTGCCCTGAAAGATTTCAGCATTAAAAGGGTGACCGGAACACACCTGAAAAAAGATTCGCCATACAATACGTATATGTATGCCGGTTTGCCTCCCGGCCCCATCTGCACTCCTTCTATTGAAACAATTGAAGCTGTTCTGGATGCCCCTGAAACAGAATACTTATATTTTGTAGCCAGCAGCAAATTTGACGGCAGCAGCGTTTTCACCACTAACTTTGATGACCACCTGAAGTATGCAAGACTGTACCAGCAGGAACTAACGAGGCGAATGGACTCTGCCAGGAAGGCCAAAGAGAATAAATAATGCCTTTTATCACCAAAATAGTACATAAAATAGCCAACTCGGGACCGGCCAAATTTATCATTGACAAGAGTAAGGAAACATCATTGCCGGGATTCAGGGGGATACCGATCTATGATGTGGTTAATTTTTTCATCGGGCAGGTACAAACGATCGGCATGACAGAAAGGGCCTCCTCTATTGCTTTCAATTTTGTGATGGCCATACCGCCGGCCATTATTTTCATTTTTACATTAATTCCGCTGTTGCCTATTACCGATCAGTTCCAGGAGCAGTTATTTGATCTTATAAGGGATGTGATACCGGGGGAAAAAGAAAAACCGGTGCTGGTAAACTTCTTGAAAGATTTTATTAATAATCCCAGAAACGGCCTGTTGTCATTGGGTTTTGTGTTGTCCATGTTTTTCTCTTCCAATGCCATGATGGGTATCATGCGGTCGTTTGACAAAAACTATATCGGGTTCAGAAAAAGAAAGGGTTTTCAAAAACGGCTGGTAGCCATAAAGATCACCATGTTCATGTACATAATTGTTTTTGTTTCAGTTTTGCTGCTGACAGGACGGGAATTTGTGCTCGAATACCTCGGTATCAAAAATGAAACGGCCAGGGCAATTATCCTGAATGCCCGGTGGCTGGTGATCATACTTTTATTCTTTGCCTGCATCTCTTTTATTTACCGGCATGCCCCGGCTGTACATAAAAAATGGCGGCTGATCAACCCCGGCTCCATATTAGCAACTTTTCTCATGTTATTAATGACCCTGCTTTTCTCCTGGTGGGTTGGCCAGTTTGGACAGTACAACCAATTATATGGGTCTATCGGTACGGTGTTGATTCTGATGGCATTAATATTTTTGAATTCACTGGTTTTATTAATCGGTTTTGAACTGAACGTAAGCATCAACTCCCTCAAAAG
>CAYPBW010000015.1:20248-22756 GCA_964409055.1 uncultured Chitinophaga sp.
CACTGGTTTTATTAATCGGTTTTGAACTGAACGTAAGCATCAACTCCCTCAAAAGAATTGCAGAGGAGCGGAAACAGGAAAGTACAGGCGGCGAGGGAATTTCAGCCTGATTTCTGAACTTCGAACAGTAAGCAGAGAAACTTGTTATCCATTTTAATCTAAAGCATTAAAAAAAGACATATGAAAAAAATACTCTTCACCGCTTTCCCTGTTTTAGCACTGAGCATTGCTTTTACTACTGTTAGCGATCCGTTGCCGATTGGTGCAAGCATGCCCAATCCTGACCTGAAAATGAAAGACATTTCCGAAAAGGAGGTATCACTAAACCGTTCCAAATTAAAAAACGGACTATTGGTTATGTTCAGTTGTAACACTTGCCCGTATGTTATCAAAAATCAGTCCCGCACTGTTGAAGTGAGCAAGTATGCACTTGCCAATGACATTGGTGTAATAATACTTAATTCAAACGAAGCTTACAGGGACAACGAAGATTCATACGAAGCCATGAAGAAGTATGCTGCCGAGCAGAAATACGATTGGTTCTATGTAGTTGACCAAAACCATGTAATGGCCGATGCCTTTGGTGCGAACCGCACACCGGAGTGCTTCCTTTTTGACAAAGACGGCAAACTGGTTTACCACGGCGCCATTGATGATAACCCGAATGATGCATCAGCTGTAAACCGTAAGCACCTGGTGGAAGCTATGAATGAACTGAAGAGTGGGAAAGAAATTACTGTAAAAGAATCCAGGTCCGTAGGATGTACGATCAAGCGTTTGAAATAATTCTTTTCAAGGATAAAGTCAATCCCTTCCGCTACGGAGGGGATTTTTTTTAGAAATTATTTATGGAATCTTTTTATGGACGCATCTAAGCCTTGTATAACCTGATTACTCACCCCAAAAACCACCGGCTTATGATTCCCCGATCACTACTGAATAAAATCATCATTATCGGCTTTATGGTTTTGGTAGGCTTTTGTTTGGCCAAAGCAATCTATCACCAAAGTTTGATGGGCATTCTACTGGCATTGGTCAGTCTCGGTGCCGGAGTGTACTTCCTGTACCTGGTAGTAAAAGCCAAAGCAGAACTGGAGGCAGAGGAAGCCGCTTAATTTACCCGGAGTATAGCCATGATTTCTTTCTTCAGCTCCTCATGAGTGAGCTGCGCTTCCATGAAATTCCGGTAACCTGTTTTGTTGTTGATAAACAGCGTTGCCGGAATTGCTCCGGACCACTTGGAATCAATTTTTGGACAGAAATAATCCGCATTGGTCTCATCCAGCCATACTATCGGCGCAGTAAACATTCTTTTCTCCGCCATACTAAGTATCGCTGCCGGGTATTGTTCCTTAAAGTCAAGGCTCACCAGTAAAAGTTGCAGGCTGTCTTTACGATGGTGATTTGTCTCTTCAATAAAATAGGGAATCTCCTCAATACAGGGCTTGCACCAGGTGGCCCAGAAATTGATCATTAACGGTGTTTTGCTTTCCGCAATCATCTTTTCCAGTTCGGTGATCTTTATGCTTTTTACTTCCTGCCCATTACTATTTTTTCCCGGACATAGTAAGCACCATACTATCAGCAATACACCTAATTTCATAAACATTAAACTTTAAACCCAAAACTTTAAACTTATCTCTCACCAAGTTCCCATTCTTTCAGTAATTCCTGCTTCATGACGTGGTCCATATTATCCCGGTTGTAATGACCCGCAAGGTTCTTTTGCCGGAAAGCTTCATAAAGCGTAACGGCACAAGCCACACTGATGTTCAGCGATTGAATAATACCTACCTGGGGAATGATAAAATTCCCGTCAGCCAAAGCCCTGATCTCATCACTTACACCACTATGCTCATTGCCAAATACCAGTGCGATCGGCTCAGTCATATCTATTTCATGTAAACCTATGGCATCACTGCTTAAGTGTGTCGTTAAAATTTTTGAATAGCGTTTTCTTAGTGATGAAAAACATTCGCCGGCATTTTCAAACTGGTGAACAGTGAGCCATTTGGCAGCACTTGATGAGCTTTTGGCTCCCCATTTCTTATGCCGGGGTATTTTGGTATTCAGGATAAATACTTCCTGTATGCCCACTGCATCACAGGTACGCATCACGGCCGATATATTGTGCGGGTCAAATACATTTTCCAGCACCACAGTAAGATCAGGTTGTCGTTTGGATAATACCTTCAGTAGTTTATCTCTTCTTTCCGGAGTCATTGAAATGGAGTGCTTTAGCTTGCAAACTTCGTTAAATTAAGTATATTTATAAGTGGCTTAAAAAACTAAAAAAATTAATGCACCACATAGTCACAATAGGGACATAGGAAATTCACATAGATCAAACTATGTGTCAGGCTATGTGTCTATGATTCTATGTGGTAAAAAATTACCACATGAAATACCCTTCCGTTCAGAATTATATCGGCGGTCAATTTGTACCTGCCTCATCAGAAAGAACATTGCCTGTTATCTCTCCGCTTGACGGCACACTGTTATCCACTG
>CAYPBW010000015.1:22856-27919 GCA_964409055.1 uncultured Chitinophaga sp.
TCAGAAAGAACATTGCCTGTTATCTCTCCGCTTGACGGCACACTGTTATCCACTGTGCCTTTATCTACAGCCAAAGATCTTGATGAGGCTGTGAAAGCTGCCAAAGCAGCCTTCCCGGCCTGGAGCCGGATGCCGGTCAAAGAAAGGGTGCAGGTTTTCTTCCGCTATAAATACCTGCTGGAAAAAAACCTGAAAGAACTGGCTGAATTGGTACAGGAAGAAAATGGTAAAACCTATAGCGAGGCTGTAGCAGAAATAGAAAAAAGTATTGAACTCACTGAATTTGCCTGTTCATTGCCGCAATTGGTAACAGGCGAGGTACTGGAAGTAAGCAAAGGTGTGGAATGCCGTACTGAGCATGTACCACTGGGAGTAGTGGCCTCCATTGTGCCTTTCAATTTTCCGGCCATGGTACCTAACTGGACGATCCCCAATGCCATTGCATTGGGAAATTGCATGATCATTAAACCATCAGAGAAAGTACCGTTGAGCACAGCAAGGCTTGCACAACTACTAAAAGAAGCCGGCTTACCGGATGGTGTTCTGAACATTGTCAATGGTGACAGCGAAATTGTCAATGCCATCTGCGATCACCCGGGTATTGAAGCCGT
Source organism: uncultured Chitinophaga sp. (assembly GCA_964409055.1). Lineage (GTDB taxonomy): Bacteria > Bacteroidota > Bacteroidia > Chitinophagales > Chitinophagaceae > JJ008. Next base: position 23,468 of record CAYPBW010000015.1, read on the forward strand.
TTCTTTTGTAGGCTCCACCAAAGTGGCCAAGATTGTTTACCAAAGAGCTACTGCTAATTTAAAAAGGGCGTTGGCACTCGGTGGCGCAAAGAATCATTTGATGGTGTTGCCCGATGCCAAACCGGATATGACCGCACAGAATGTAGCCGCCAGTATGAGTGGTTGTGCCGGTCAGCGTTGCATGGCAGCCTCAGCGATGGTGGCAGTTGGAGATGTGGATCATATCATCAGCAAGATATGTGAAGAAGCTAAAAAAATTATACCCGGTGAAAATCTCGGCGCTGTGATCAGCAAGGAATCCAAAGAAAGAATTGAAGGATATATCACCGAAGCAGAAAAACAAGGTGCCAAAATTTTAGTGGATGGCCGCAACGCCAAAGTGAAGGGAAAAGAGAACGGTACTTATGTGGGCCCGACCGTGATTGACTATGCAAACCCGGATATGGCTGTAGCAAAGGAAGAAATATTTGGGCCTGTGATTTCTATCATGCGGACAAAAACAGTAGATGAAGCCCTGGCTATTGAAAATGCCAATCCTTATGGTAACGCTGCTTCCGTATTTACACAGAATGGCGGCATGGCCCGCTACATCATCGACCGTGCCAGCGCCGGTATGATCGGCGTGAATGTAGGCGTGCCGGTACCAAGAGAGCCCTTCTCCTTCGGCGGCTGGAATGAAAGTAAGTTTGGCGTAGGCGATATTACCGGCAAAAGTTCGATTGAATTCTGGACAAAACTGAAGAAGAGTACAACGAAGTGGAACCCCGAGGCGGGAGTGAACTGGATGTCATAAAATGCAGAATTTAGAATTATGAGTTATAAACCCCTACCATAAATTCATAATTCCTCATTCATAACTCATAATTAAAAAACATGTCACAGACTAAAACAATCTCCGAATCATTAGAAATAATCCAGGACAATTTAGACTACACCCTCTTTTCCTGGAGCAAACAAAAAGGCATTGCCCCTATCGCCGTTAAACATGCTGAAGGCGTTTATCTCTACGACTACGATGGCAAACGCTATATTGATTTCTCCTCGGGACTGATGAATGTGAACATTGGTCATGGCAACCAGCGGGTAACTGATGCTGTGGTAAAACAAATGCAGGAGGTCGCTTATGTAACGCCGAGTTGTGTAACAAAAGTTCGTGGTGAATTAGGGAAAAAACTCGCTGAGATTTGTCCCGGCGATCTGAACAAAGCTTTTTTCACCCTTTGTGGTGCTACTTCCATTGAGAACGGAATCAAACTGGCAAGATTATATACGGGCAGGCATAAAATTCTGACCCGTTATCAATCTTATCATGGCGCTTCGTATGGAGCTATGAGTGCCAGCGGTGATCCAAGGCGTTTACCAATGGATACGCAGCAGGCGCCCAACTTCGTACACTTTGACCTGCCCTATCTCTACCGCTGGGAATATGGCGAAGAGAATTTATTAAAAGAGGCTGTTGCCTCACTCGAAAGAGTGATTGCCTATGAAGGCCCGGCCAATATTGCTGCCATATTATTAGAAGGTGAATCTGGCTCATCCGGTTGTTTAAAATATCCTGTTGGCTATTTAAAAGCAGTGAGAGAAATCTGTAACAGGCATGGCATCTTATTGATAATAGATGAAGTGATGAGTGGCTTTGGCCGCACCGGTAAATGGTTTGGTTTTGAAAACCATGGTATCGTTCCCGATATGATCTGCATGGCAAAAGGATTGACAGCCGGTTACCTCCCCTTCGGTTGTTTAATGGTAAGTGATAAGATCGCTGCCAAATATGATGATACTGTTCTGTCCCTTGGCCTCACCTACTCTGCGCACCCGGTCAGTTGTGCTGCAGCACTGGAAACAATTAAAATCTATGAGGATGAAGGCCTGATTGAAAACTGTGTGACAATGGGACAATATGTAAATGAACAGGTGGAATTATTAAAGCAAAAACATCCCAGCATAGGTGATTTCAGAAATACCGGTTTATTAGGATGTATTGAACTGGTGAAAAACAGGAAGACCAAAGAACCTATGGCCCCTTTCAATGCAAAGCCCGATGAAATGGCCGTGATGAATAAAGTGGCAGCAAAGATCAAAGAACTGGGTATGTACACCTTTGTTCGCTGGAGCTATATTTTCATTGCACCACCGCTTTGTGTTACCAAAGAGCAGATTGATGAGGGATTGGCGATCATCAGTGAAGCAATTAAGATGGCAGACGAAAATACCAATTAAGAATTTAGAATGATGAGTTATGAATTGAAACCTTAATTCATAATTCTTAATTCATAACTCATAATTATTGCATTGCAAAACGATCAAAACATACACGATGCCTCTCTCATAAACGAGGATTTAGCTCCTGTTCCTGCGGAAAAACGAACCTGGGGCACCTGGAACTATGCGGCCTTATGGATCAGCATGAGTCTTTGTATCCCCACTTACATGCTCGCCAGTTCACTGATCGGTGGCGGTATGAACTGGTGGCAGGCTATCCTCACTATTTTTCTCGGCAATACAATTGTATTAATACCCATGATCCTGAACGGTCATGCCGGCGCTAAATACGGCATCCCCTTCCCCGTTTTTGCAAGGGCCAGCTTTGGCACAAAAGGCGCCAATATACCGGCCATACTCCGGGCCATCGTTGCCTGTGGCTGGTTTGGCATACAAACATGGATTGGCGGTGATGCATTATACCATATACTCAAAGCCTGGATGCCGGGGCTTGAAGAAGTGGACACTGCTTCGCTTTTTCCGCAAGCCCTGCCCATGGCCTGTTTCCTCTTTTTCTGGATACTGAATATGCTGGTGGTCTATTTAGGTGTAGAAAGTATTCGCAAACTACTAGTGTTTAAAGCCATCTTCCTTCCTGTTGCTGCGTTGGCATTATTGGCATGGGCCATCACTGCGGCAAAAGGCCTGGGCCCGATACTGGAACAACCGGCCCGTATACACGGTGCTGCATTCTGGAATTACTTTTTCCCTGCACTCACCGGTATGGTTGGTTTCTGGGCAACACTATCGTTGAACATTCCCGATTTTACGAGATACGCCAAATCTCAAAAAGCACAGATCAGCGGGCAGGCTATTGGCCTTCCGCCATCGATGACTTTATTTGCTTTCATTGGTGTAGTAGTTACATCCGCCACACCGATTGTTTACGGCAGCACTATCTGGGATCCGGTTCAGCTCGCAGGTAAATTTGAAAACAAAGTCATGGTGAGTTTCGCTATGCTGGCCGTGATCATTTCTACACTGGCCACCAATATTGCAGCGAATATCGTAAGCCCGGCCAATGACTTTGCAAACCTGGCTCCTAAAAAGATCAATTTCAAAACCGGAGGTTATATTACCGGCATCATCGGCATCCTCATCTTTCCCTGGAAATTAGTGGCCGATCCCAGTGGTTATATTTTTACCTGGCTGGTGGGCTATTCAAGTTTACTGGGGCCGGTAGGCGGCATCATGATCGCCGATTATTATTTTATACGCAAACAGGAACTGGTGCTTGACGAGTTGTACCGGTCATCCGGCCGGTATAGTTTCAGCAAAGGATTTAATACAAACGCAATTATCGCATTGCTGGCCGGTATTCTGCCCAACATTCCCGGCTTCCTGGTAACGATCAAAGTAATAGCGGCAGATACTGTTCCTTACTGGATCAGCAACCTGTATAACTACGCCTGGTTCGTTGGGTTCTTTATCAGCGGATTTGTATTTTGGTTATTGATGAATAAAATGAAGAATTCAGAATGATGAATTATGAATGTTTCCCAAAAATTCATAATTCTGAATTCATAACTCATAATTGTTATTTATGTCAGTACTAATTAAAAACGGAAGAATCATCACCGCAACAGATGATTATGTTGCCGACATCTTCATTGAAGGCGAGCAGGTAAAAGCCATTGGCAAAAACCTTGCAGTGAAAGCAGAAAAAGAAATAGATGCAAGCGGCAAACTCGTTTTCCCCGGTGGTATCGATCCGCATGTGCATCTCGATATGCCCTTTATGGGCACCTTCTCTTCAGATAATTATGAAACCGGCACAAGAGCAGCTTTATTCGGCGGCACCACCATGGTGATTGATTTTATACTGCAGAAACAGGGCAACTCATTACAGGCTGCTTTGGACGAATGGAGAAGCCGCAGCGACGGCAATTGTCTCGGCGATTACAGTTTCCACATGGCGGTGACCGATTTTAATGAGGACACAAAAAAGGAAATTCAGGGCCTGATTGAAAAAGAGGGAATTGTTTCCTTCAAAACATTCATGGCCTACAAAGGCGCATTGATGATTGACGACCGGCAGATGGTGGGACTGATGCAGGAAGTAAAAAAACATGGCGGCCTCATCAATGTACATGCTACCAACGGCGATATGATCGATTACCTCGTTGCCAAACACAGGGCCGAAGGAAAGCTGTCACCGCTGTATCATTATCTTTCACAACCGGAAGTAAC
>CAYPBW010000016.1:0-4966 GCA_964409055.1 uncultured Chitinophaga sp.
ACTGTGTGATCGGTGAAAGAATAGCTGAGCAATCTGTGGTAATAAACTTAACTGTTCCGGTTGATACAATTGAGGTCTTCAAAAGCTATTTCAAGGCGCTGGATGAATGCTTCTTCGCCTTTGCGCAGCCATACCCTTGGGTCATAGTATTTTTTATTCGGCTTGTCCTCACCTTCGGGGTTGCCGAGCTGGCCCTGCAGATAACCTTCATGCTTCTTATAATTGTTCAGCACACCTTCCCAGAAAGCCCATTGCAGGTCGGTATCAATATTCATTTTGATCGCACCATAACCAATAGCCTCCCTGATCTGGTGCTGGGGAGATCCGCTGCCTCCATGAAATACAAAATAAACAGGCTTTTCCCCTGTGTTAAATTCCTTTTGGATATAAACCTGGCTGTTGTGCAGGATAACAGGGCGCAATTCCACATTACCCGGTTTGTATACACCGTGTACGTTGCCGAAGGCCGCTGCCACTGTGAAGAGTTTTCCTACTTTGCTTAATTCCCTGTAGGCATAAGCCACATCTTCCGGCTGTGTGTAGAGTTTGGAATTTTCCACATCGCTGTTATCTACACCATCTTCTTCACCACCGGTAACACCCAATTCAATCTCGATGCTCATGCCCAGCGGCGACATTCTTTTAAAAAATTCAATTGAAGTGTGAATGTTTTCCTCAATCGGTTCTTCACTCAGGTCAAGCATATGCGAACTGAAAAGGGGCTGGCCTTTTTCTTTGCAGAATTGTTCGCCTGCATCAATCAATCCGCTTACCCAGGGCAACCACTTCCTGGCGGCATGGTCGGTATGCAATACCACCGGCACTCCATAATATTTTGCAACATTGTGAATATGCAAGGCACCGGAGATACCACCGGCAATATTGCCCTGCAGGTTATCATTGGGCATTCCTTTGCCTGCAATAAACTGTGCACCGCCGTTGGAGAACTGAATAATAACAGGGGAGTTGACTTTGGCAGCTGTTTCCAGCGTAGCGTTGATGGTGTTGGTGCCAATCGTATTAACTGCCGGCAGGGCAAACTGGTTTTCTTTGGCATCATTGTAGAGTGCTTCCAGTTCGTCACCGAACAGCACACCGGCTCTGTACTTTTTCATTCATTAAATTTTAAAGTGCTAAAAAATGCTTTTCAGCAGGCAGGCAATCGTTAAAGGGCTGCTAATATAGACTTTTTATTGAATTGGATGGATTGAGTTTGCTCACAAAAGTGAACGCTGGGTTTTACCCAAATTCTTTTGTATCAGCAGCAGGTTTTTGCGAAGCGTCTCTTTCAGGTGCGTTTTTACAATTTGTCCCATGGACTGGCATTTTTCATAAGACGACGTATGCATGTATTCACCAAGTTCCTTTTTCAACTGGTTTACTTTTTCATCGGTAGATATTTGGTCTTCGGTCATGATATCCAGCAGGTCTTTTATCCGGTAACGGGAACTCACCAGCCGGAAAGTGATCATGGTTCTTTCTTCTGCCTGGTATTGCTCGATGGATTCTTTGTTGAGGTGGGCTAAGCACAGTTGTACAAATGGATAATTTTCCTTGAAGAACTGTGGCAGGTACAAATTTTTTCTTCCCTCATAAGATTGCTGGTCAAAATCAATACAGCGGATGCGGTACTGGTAATCTTCGATGTCCGGTGTGATACCTATCACAAAGTTGTAGCTGCGCATATCGCCCAGTAACCGCACAAAGCAACGTTCATTAAACTTTACAAACTCTTTGGCCAGCCTGATTTTATTGGTTTCCGGTGATTCCATCATTTGCTGCACAAAAACATCGCCGGGAATGCCGGGAATATGTTCCTCCACCAGTGTATTATCACAGGTGTAAAAGGTAATGCGGTTGGGAGAGAGGATATGCTCCAGTTCCAGTCCATATATCCTGGAAGCATCTGCTATTTTGATATAGTAGTGATCGTAGTTGTCGTTGAATTTATTGACAATACGAATACGAAAAGGATTGGAATTACCAAAAGCGCAATAGTCAATCCTTGCCACATCGAGGTGACTGGTATAGCGAAAATCGCCTTCTGTTTTAAGGATCGCATAGATCTTTACCAGTCCGTCGCGGATAAAATCCCATTCACGGCTGTCGTAAGATGTTTTTTCCCAGTATGTGTCCAGGCCATGCTTGTCTTTCAGTGGTGTAGACCAGGTAAAATTGAGCAGGTTGTTGTAGGTGACAGGCAGTTTCACTTCACGGCCACGGTTCTTCAGGTAAGACCGAAGTTTTTCGTTTACGGGATACATGGGTTTCCTGCGGGAAGGTTTATCTCCTTCCTTTGTTTCCCGGCCATTCTGGTTGTCAATAAATCTCATTGGGTGAATAGTGAATAATCAAAAGTCAATAACGGATATGAGCCCTGCTAAGTTCGTATTATTTCAACTGATTCCGGAGTGCTGTAAAATAGGCGGGTGCTTTTAAAAGACGGCTGCCATACCAGCTGAACATTTCACCGTCTGCCAGTATGATTTTAGTTGCAGGTAAATGATGCTGCAACTCATCCATGTGTTTTTGTTTGAAAGGATAGGGTTCCGAAGAGAGCAGCAGCAATTCACAGCCTGATTTTTTTAAATCATCTATGCTGATTGCAGGGTATCTTTTTCTTTCTCTGAATACATTGTCAAAACCAGCAGTCTCCAGCATACAATGAATGAATGTGTCGTTGCCAACCGTCATGCAGGGATCTTTCCAGATAAGATAAGCTGTTCTGAAGCGGTAGCCGGGAACTGTCAATGTTGCAAAGCCTTCTGCTACCTGGTCTGCAATTCTATGTGCCATTGCCTGTTTACCGGTTAGAAGGCCAATATCCCGAATCATCACCAGGGCCTCTTCAAGGTTGTGGATATCACTTGTACAGACTGGATATTTGCCGGCCAGTTCTTCGATCTGTTCCTTTACATTTTCTTCTTTGTTGGCGATAATCAGGTCTGGCTCTAGTTGGTGAATGATGTTCATCTTCACCTGCTTGGTGCCGCCAACCCTTGTTTTGCTGCGAAACCATTGCTCCGGGTGAATGCAAAATTTTGTAATACCGACAACTTCTTTATCCAGCCCGAGATCAAATAATAATTCCGTTTGTGAAGGAACAAGGGAAATTATCCTTTTTGGCGTATCTGCAAGCACTACTTCATGGCCGGTTTGGTCAATAAATGACAGCATGCAAAAATTTGCTGCAAAATACTGAATCAAAAAAAGTTTGAGAAAAAGGAGAGGAGAGTTGAGGTTCACCGCGCCTCCTGCTAAATGTGATTTAGCAGGAGGGTTCCGGACGTTGAATTTCTTTCATTGGATTTGGACACGGTGACACTTTGGGTCGTTCTTCAAGGATCTTGGATGGATCGGTTTTTCGATCTGGACGTTGGATTTTCGGGTTTTTCTAAGGACTTGGTTTCGGTTTTTTCTGAATTGGATATTGGATTAATCTGACACAAAAATATACCTGCAACTATTGCTGCACAAGAGCAAAACTGCCCGATTTTTAATAGTAAACTGACTGTTCTTTTCTGCGGCAATAACGCTGATTTCAATCGTAATATTACGAAAAACAAAAAACCATTACATTAGTTTGTAATGGCTTTCAGCGATTTATAAGGGTTATTTTTTATTTGCCCAGCGATTGAATAACATCGTATTTGGTGATAATGTGAAAACTGCCTGCTTCATCTTTTGCCAGCACGGCACCATTTTCTTTATTAATAAGATGGCTAAGTTTTTCAACAGGTGTATCAAAAGCAACAACAGGGAAAGAGGGCTCCAATACATCTTCCACTTTAGCATGTTTTAACTCAGGGTTATCAAAAATTTTCTGGAATAAGCCTCCTTCGCTGATGGCACCTACAGGACCGTTGCCATTGACCACAGGTATGTGCTCTATTTCATATTTTTTCATCAATTCAACGGCTTCAGCAACTGTCTGGGCCGGTTCAACAGTAATCAATCGTTTAACACCTCTTGCACTTACTACATCACGGAATGTTTTAACATCAATAAATCCTCTTTCAATCATCCACTGATCGTTGTATATCTTTCCTACGTAGCGACTGCCATGATCATGGAAGATGGCAACAACCAGGTCATCTTTTTTCAACCGGTCTTTTAATTGCAATAAGCCCTGAATGCAGCTCCCGGCACTGTAACCACAGAACAAGCCTTCTTCCTTTGCCAGTTTCCTGGCCATTACTGCGCCGTCCTTATCTGTTACCTGCTCAAAGTGATCAATGACACTCATGTCATAATTCTTCGGAACAAAATCTTCACCAAAGCCTTCACTAATGTAGGGATGTACTTCATTCATATCTACTTCGCCGGTGCGGAAATATTTGGTGAGCAATGAACCGTACACATCAATAGCCCACACCTGTATGTTGGGATTCTTTTCTTTGAGATACATGGCCGTACCCGTTATCGTTCCTCCTGTACCTGCAGTACAAACGAGGTGAGTGATCTTACCATCGGTTTGTTTCCAGATTTCAGGGCCGGTAGATTCATAATGGGCAAGACGGTTGGCCAAATTATCATACTGGTTCATGTGATAGGAATTAGGAATCTCCCTGGCCAGTCTCGCTGCTACACTGTAATAGCTTCTGGGATCTTCGGGCATCACATTTGTTGGACAAACTATTACCTCAGCGCCAACCGCTTTCAGTATATCTGCTTTTTCTTTTGATTGTTTATCTGTGGTAACGAATATGCATTTGTATCCTTTTACTACTGCGGCCAGGGCCAAACCCATTCCGGTATTGCCGCTGGTTCCTTCAATGATAGTACCTCCAGGTTTTAATTTACCTTCCTGTTCGGCTACTTCCACCATTTTTAAAGCCATCCGGTCTTTGATCGAATTACCGGGATTGAAATAATCCACTTTAGCCAGTACAGGGCAGGGTACATCCTTGGCAACTTTGTTCAGCATGATCAAAGGAGTATTGCCAATCGTTTCCAGTATATTTTT
>CAYPBW010000016.1:5066-27363 GCA_964409055.1 uncultured Chitinophaga sp.
CGGTTGTGATACCAGAAGGCTGTCATTTCTTCTTTGTATGTCTTTACCTTCATATCGTCGCCCAAAAGAGCCCGGACCTGTTTTTCGGTCATACCGATTTTAAGTTTTCCGCAGTTGTTGCCAGATGTCACTGGTATGTCTTGCTGCGCTGAAAGTTTAATGGCAAAAACAATTACAAAAAAAACGGTGGTAATATATTGCATAAATGATGGCTAAGCAGGGGCGAAGATAACCTAAGCCTGATAATAGTTTGGTTAATGTATAATAAAAAGCCCCTTCAAAAAATGAAGGGGCTAACCGGACTTAATGATAGTTTTATCATCAAGCTTCTTTCCTGTATTGTTTGCGTTTATTGCCTAAATAATTATCCAGCAGGAATAATCCAAGTACCACATTTACCAGCATCAGGCCGTTTACCCATGAGTTATTAAAGAATTTGCTGAAATCAACCTTACTCACTGTTTTAGAAATTTCAGATTCTTCTCCAGTGGGTGCAAAGGCCATTTGCCCAAAACCATAGATAAGAAAACCAACCAGCATGGCAATAAAAAAGAAACCGATACCCCAGATGATCTTTTTATTGATATATGTTTTGGTGGCCGGGGCAATATGCAGGCGGGCAATTTCTTCCATTACATTCTTAGTAAACCGGAGAGAAGGTTCTTCCAGCTCAGAGGAATGCAGCATTTCGTTCACTTCCAGTAATTCCCGGTATTTAACTTTCCAGGCTGCATCTGTTTCCAGCAATTTTTCAATTACTGATCTTTCGGATGCTTCTGCAGTTCCGTCAATGTAACTCCAGAGCCTGTCCTCTATATTTTGTTGTGTTTGCATACAACTTGGTTTAAATCAGTTTAAATCTTTTACTTCTTCTGCAAAATAAGTTTCCATTTTTTCCTTCAGCCTTGTCCTTGCCCTGTACAGACGGACTTTGGCCGCATTTATTTCTATCCCCAGGATCTGCGCTGTTTCTTCCAATGACTGCTCTGCTTTATAAAACAGGGTGATGATTTGTGCATCATCCGGGTTCAACATGGCAATTGCTTCATTCACCATTGCCATTTTTGATTTTTGTTCGATCATATTGGCGCCCATTCCTGACTCTTTACTGTCGGCCACTTCAAAAACCTTTTCATTATCCAGTGAATGAATTTCCACCTTTTTCTTTCTCAAAAAGCTGATGGCCGTATTATTAACAATCGTATACAGCCATGTGCTGAATTTGGAGGCTCCTTTAAAATCTGCCAGGTATTTATAAGCTTTAATAAAAGAATCCTGTGCCACTTCTTCTGCATCTTCCCGGCTTTTCACCATTCTCAGGGCCAGTGTGAAAACGTAGCTTTGGTACCGGCTTACCAACCCGGCATAAGCCTGTTGATCTCCACTCAGCACTTTGCTAATGAGCTCATTATCATTCAGTCCGGTTGACATCTGTTTATAAGACTACGTTTTATGAATTCAGGTTACAGTACAAAGTACGGTTATTTAGCAGCCGGTTTCAATGCCATATATATGTGAAAGAAGGTGCTGAAAGTTTTTTACCAGGGCCTGTAACCACATTTCCATGTGGGTAGTCATAGATGATGTAAACCGATTATGAAAAAAAGTTCTTGAAAGACTGTAACCTGGTTCAAAGACCTGTAGTCAGACAGAACAAACACGATCAATTTTAAAAAACTATAAAACGCACAGTTATGCAAGCCGCAGAAGCTTTAGTACCCATTACAATGTTTGCCGGTGGATTTGCCATGGTGTTTGGTATCGCATACCTTAAAACCCGGGAAAACATGGCCATGATCGAAAAAGGAATGAACCCGAAGGATAAAACTAACCGTCCTGCACCCTTCAAAAGCCTGAAAGCCGGGTTATTATTCCTTGGTGCCGGTCTTGGTTTGTTGACCGCTTTTTTCCTGGATATGTATGTGATACCGCATGAATTTGAGCCTGTAGGCCTTTATTTCGCCCTTATTGCCATAGGCGGTGGGTTGGGATTAATTGGTTCTTATTCCGTAGAAAAGAAACATTGGTACGATAAGGAAGGTAAATAGATACACTAAGAATATATAAAAACCTTGTCCTGAGAAGCAATAGCGAAAGCTGTTGCTTTTTTATTTACTGATAGCTTCCATGGCCTTACGGATAGCCATGTCGTCGGTATTTAATACCTGGTAAAAACCGGTATTGCGCCATTTGAAACGAGCCAGTAATGCTTTCAGCCGGAGTTGCAGCATTTCTTTTTTGCGGCCTTGAATAGTGGACAGGTTCACAGAATCAGCTATCGCTGCTTTTGCCCATCCTTCCCACATTTCTGAAACGGCATTAAAACCTTTGGTATACTCATCAGATGATTTGTATTGGTCTATCTGCTGTTTGTGCTGCAGGTAATAATTATAAACATAATTGTTCATGCTGTTGCCTGTAAGCAGTCCGTTCAGCTCACGGTGGTATAAAGTGGTGTCTAAAGGAATGAAAACACCAGGGGTGATGCCGTCGCCGGCATATAATGTATCCTTACAAGATGTGAGGAATTTCTTACCTCCATTATGGCTTTTAATGGAATCATAGGAAACCATTTCTCCGCTGTTGAAGCGTTCCCACAAATCATCCATATACACTTTCTTTCCTTTTTCATAAGACCGCTGTATACTGCGGCCAAGTGGTGTATAATACCTGGCTACTGTAAGCCTGATGGCTGCACCGTCACTTAAATCATACTGCTGCTGCACCAGGCCTTTTCCAAAAGTTCTGCGGCCAATGATTGTAGCCCTGCACCAATCCTGCAGGCAACCGGCAATTACTTCGCTGGCACTGGCTGAAAGCTCATCTACCAATAAAACCAGCTTACCTGTTTCAAACTGACCGGGCCTTTTACAGCGGTACTCTATCTTCTTACTGTTTACTCCCTGGGTATAAACGACCAGTTTGTCGCCATCCAAAAACTCATCGGCGATGTCGACAGCTTCGTTCATAAAACCGCCCCCATTACCCCGCAGATCAAACACAAGCCCTTTCAGCCCCTGCTTTTTCAGGTACTCCAAAGCTTCCATAAACTCCTCGTAGCTGTTCTCTGTAAAACGATTTAATTTGATGTAACCAGTTGTTTTATCAAGCATATAGGTTGCATCTACCGAAGAAACGGGGATAGTGCCGCGGGTTACACTTATCGTTTTCGCAGCACCGGATCTAATAATCTGAAGGCTGGCTTTCGACCCTCTTGGCCCACGAATGTATTTCTTGATATCATCTATCTGTAGTTTGCGACCTGCAATGGAAGAATCGTTCACCTTAAGAATTTTATCACCGATCATCAGGCCTGCTTTATCACTTGGCCCGCCCGGAATCACATACACCACATTTACCGTATCACTGAAAATATTGAACTCTACACCTATACCCTGGAAATTGCCCGCCAGGTCTTCGTTGGCCTCCTTTAGGTCAACAGGGGGCAGGTAAACAGAATGGGGATCGAGTTCATTCATCATTTCCTGTATGGCTTTGCCTTCCAAAGAATCAATACGGACGGAATCCACATATTTGAGCTTGATGAGATCAAGGGCTTCCTGAAGGGAGCTTCGTTTGTTGGATGAAAAGAATTTACTTTTACCGCCACCCTGGCTACCCAGTTTATACCCCAGCATCATTCCGGCTATCATTACCAAAGAAAAAATCAACGGAAGCCAAACCTGCAATTTTTTATTCCCCATCATAACCCTTTATTGTGTAATTTGACGCAAAATAGATAAAAGTTGCTGGTTTCAGGTTTTACTCTGTCATGAATGATGACCGGCAACAATAAAATATTATGGCTTCCATAAAACTGATAGCTGACAGTGGCGCCACAAAAGCCGAATGGTGCCTGGTAAACGGAGGAAAGATTAAAACAATTTTTACACAAGGCATTAGCCCTTATTTCCTCAATACTGAACAGATAACAGACCTGCTGGTAAAAGAACTAAAGCCAAAACTTAAAAATGTTTCTGTTGATGAAGTCTTTTATTATGGTACCGGTTGTGCCAACCCGGAAAATGCCAAATCCGTAAAAAAGGCAATTACAAAAATTTTACCTGGCTCAAAAGTGGCAGTAACCCACGACCTGATGGCGGCGGCAAGGGCCTTGTGCGGACGAAAAAAAGGAATAGCCTGTATCCTCGGCACAGGTTCCAATTCCTGTTATTATGATGGAAAGAAGATTGTCAAGAATAGTCCCGGCCTGGGTTATGTATTGGGCGATGAAGGAAGCGGTGCCTATCTGGGTAAAAAAGTAATTCAATATTACCTGTACGGAACATTTGATGATGAGTTGATGGGGCGGTTTGATGTTACGTATACTACGAACAAAGCAGAAATACTGGAGAATGTTTACAAAAAACCACTGCCTAACCGTTACCTCGCCGGCTTTGCCCGTTTTCTCGCAGACAACCGGGGTCATTATATGATTGAAAACATCATTGAGGATGGTTTAAACGACTTTTTCTTCAACCATCTCTGCAAATACCGGGAAACATGGACACTACCGGTAAGTTTTGCCGGCAGTGTGGCATTTGGTTTTAAAGATGTGTTGCAAGACCTTTGCAACAGTTATGAGTTTGAATTAGGAAGGGTAATGAAGAACCCCATGGAAGGATTATTGGAATATCACAGTTAAAGAACGGCAGTATGTCATTTCAAAAAATTACCGAACAGCCCAGCCATTACCGCCACCTTGAAAAAATGTCGGTTGGCGAATTGCTTAGCAATATCAATAAAGAAGACAAGACCGTTCCCGAAGCTGTTGAAAAAGCAATACCCCAGATTGAAAAACTGGCAGAAGTGGCATCAGACAAAATGCTGATGGGTGGCAGGATGTTCTATATAGGAGCCGGCACCAGTGGCAGGTTGGGGATTGTGGATGCCAGCGAATGTCCGCCAACATACGGGGTGCCTTACGGACTGGTGATCGGCATTATTGCCGGTGGGGAAAAAGCAATTACAACTGCTGTTGAATTTGCAGAGGATGATAAAGAACAAGGCTGGAAAGATTTGCTGGAGCATAATGTGAACGAAAAGGACGTCGTCATTGGCATTGCGGCCAGTGGAACGACTCCTTATGTAATAGGAGCATTAGAAGAGTGCCGTAAAAGAGGGATCGTAACGGGGAGTATTTCCTGTAATCCGGATTCTCCGGTCAGTGCTGCTGCTGACTTTCCCATTGAGGTGGTAGTAGGCCCTGAGTTCGTAACCGGCAGTACCCGGATGAAAAGCGGAACAGCACAAAAATTGGTTCTGAACATGATTTCAACAACGGTTATGATTCAGTTGGGAAGAGTAGAGGATAATAAGATGGTGAATATGCAGCTAACGAACGACAAGTTGGTTGACCGTGGTACAAAAATGCTGATGGAAAGAATAAAGATCGCTGACTACGAAAAGGCGAAAGAATTACTGTTAACCCATGGGAGTGTAAAAAAAGCTGCTGATTCTTTCGGTACATAAATTTTGTTTTTCGGATTACCTGCGTATATTGTGCCTATCCTGATCAACGTGGTAAATAGAATTATATATATCATTTCTGACGTGGTTTTTTTTACTACAACCACAGCTACTACAACTCCGCTTTAGCGGAGTATACTTTTATATCAACACATGGGCGTTATGCTGTAACAGTTAGAAAAACTGTGGGCTATTTAAATCATTTCACATACTATAAACAACGGTCATGCAGGTTTTAAAATTTGGAGGCACTTCAGTTGCCAATGCAGAGAATATAAAAAAGGTTGTTGCGATTGTAAAAGAAGCTGTCAAAAAAGAAAAAACAGTAGTAGTGGTGTCGGCTTCAGGAGGTGTTACCGATCTTTTACTCGGGGCCGCATCGTTAGCCGCTGACGGAAATGAAAGTTATAAGGATAAACTGGCCGTTGTGGAGCAACGCCACCTGGATACAGTAAAAGCACTGATTCCTGTTGCCACGCAAAGCCATTTACTAAGTCTTGTAAAAAAGAGTTGCAACGAGTTTGAAGACATTTGTAACGGAATTTTTCTACTTCGGGAACTTACATCTCGTTCTAAAGACAGGGTGGCCAGTTATGGTGAATGGCTTTCTTCACAAATCATAACTGCCCGTTTTAACAATGAAATGGTAAAAGCTGAATGGAAGGATGCAAGAGAACTGATCCGGACAAACTCATCTTTTACAGCCGCAGAAGTTGATTTTGCAATAACTAATAAGAAGATTTTAGATTACTTCTCGTCGGCTCCGGGTGATCTTTTTATCGTACCGGGCTTTATTGCTTCAGATAATAATGACATTACAACCACGTTGGGCAGGGGAGGTTCTGATTACACAGCGGCGATCATTGCAGCAGCTCTCGATGCTTCTGTTTTGGAAATATGGACTGATGTAAGCGGCATGATGACAGCTGATCCACGGCTGACCAGTAATGCAAGGATCATTCCGCATATTTCTTACCAGGAAGCGATGGAACTGTCTCACTTTGGTGCAAAGGTAATTTACCCGCCAACTATTCAGCCGGTGATGGGCAAAGGGATTCCGGTCTGGATCAAGAATACCTTTTCACCCGAAGATGAAGGAACATTGATCAGGTCCACTGCAACCGGTGATGCCAATATTGTGAGAGGGATTTCCAGTATCAATAATATTGCTTTGATCAGCCTGGAAGGCAGTGGCATGATTGGTATTCCGGGTTTTTCAAAACGCCTTTTTGAAGCATTGAGCAATGAGAAGATCAATGTAATTCTTATAACACAAAGTTCTTCTGAGCACTCAATTACCGTAGGAATCGATGCAGCCTGTATAAACAGGGCCAAACAGGCCACGGATAAAACATTTGCCAATGAAATTGCCTTAAATAAAGTTGAGCCGCTTAAAGTGGAAAATGAACTTTCCATTATTGCCCTGGTGGGAGAGAATATGAAAAACCATACAGGGGTAAGCGGAAGGATGTTTGGTGCCATGGGAAGAAACGGTATCAATATCCGGGCTATCGCACAGGGTTCTTCAGAAAAAAATATATCTGCAGTTATAGCTACGAAAGACGTAAAGAAAGCAATTAATGTATTGCACGAAGAGTTTTTTGAAACAACCTACAAGCAGGTCAATCTTTTCATAAGCGGCACCGGTAATGTAGGCGCTAAACTTTTGCAGCAACTGCACCAGCAAGCGGAGTTCTTACAAAAGCAGCTAAGGATGCAGCTAAAAGTAACAGGCCTGTGTAACAGCCGCAGAATGCTCATTGATGAGGAAGGTATAGACCTGTTGAAGTGGAGAGAAATGCTGGATAATGGCCAACCGGCGATATTGCAGCAATTTGTTGACGAGATAGTTTCCCGTAACCTGCGCAATGCTGTTTTTGTAGATGTAACTGCGAATGCAGATGTAGCAGGTATATATCCGCAACTTCTGGAGAAAAGTATTTCGGTGGCGGCCTGCAATAAAGCAGCTGCATCGTCGGCATACAATAATTACAAAAAATTGAAAGACCTGGCAAGAGAATATAACAGCCATTTTCTGTTTGAAACAAATGTGGGTGCCGGGTTACCTGTTATCGCTACACTGAATGACCTGGTGCATAGCGGCGACCGCATACATAAGATTCAGGCTGTGCTAAGTGGTACACTTAATTTTGTTTTCAATAATTATGATGGAAATCAAAAATTTGCCGAAGTGGTGAGGCAGGCGCAACAAGAAGGTTATACGGAACCTGATCCAAGGCTTGATTTAGGCGGAACTGATGTTATGCGAAAAATTCTGATACTTGCCCGTGAAGCAGGATTCCGGATGGAAATGGATCAGGTGGTCAACCATTCTTTTATGCCGGATAAGTGCATGCAAGGCTCAGTGGATGATTTCTACCGGTCGATGCTGGAAGAAGAAGAGCATTTCAAAAAATTGTTGCAGAAAGCAAATGAGGCAGGTTGTAAATTAAAGTTTGTTGCTTCGCTGGACAACGGACAGGCATCTGTTGGATTACAACATATAAATCCTGAACATGATTTTTATCATTTGTATGGCAAAGACAATGTTGTTTTATTTTACACTGACAGGTATAAAGAACAGCCGCTTGTTATTAAAGGTGCCGGAGCTGGTGCGGAGGTGACCGCCAGCGGGGTTTTTGCAGATATTATCCGGGCTGGCAGATAGGTCAATGAACTTTTGTAAAATTCCAGAGTGAAATGAAAACAATTAAAATAAAATCACCCGGGACCGTTGCCAATTTGGTTTGCGGCTTTGATATTTTAGGATTAGCGTTAAATGAACCTGCCGACAGGATGGAGCTTTCTTTGCTGGATAAACCGGGGTTGGTTATTCAAAACATGGATGATTACAATCTACCCACGGACCCGGTGAAGAATGTGGCCGGTGTTGTTTTACTTTCTATCATTGAAAAAATGAGAGGTAATACTGGCTTCAGTCTTTCTGTTGAAAAACATATAAAGCCCGGCAGCGGTATTGGATCCAGTGCAGCCAGTGCTGCAGGTGCAGCGGTGGCTGCCAATCATTTGCTCGGAAATATTTTTTCCAAAGATGAATTGGTGCAGTTTGCCATGAATGGTGAAAAGCTGGCCTCAGGTGTTAAACATGCGGATAATATTGCTCCTTGTATTTACGGAGGTATTACCCTGGTACGTTCCATTCATCCGCTGGATATTGTTTCCATCCCGGCGCCTGATATGTTTGTAACTGTGGTGCATCCGCAAATTGAAGTGAGAACGGCTGATGCCCGGCAAATATTAAAGCAGCAGGTATTACTAAAAGATGCGATCAAACAATGGGGAAACATTGCTGGCCTCGTTACAGGTTTAATGAAGGCCGATTATGAATTGATAGGGCGGTCATTAGAGGATGTTATCATCGAACCGGTCCGCAGTATTCTTATACCCGGTTTTGATGAATTAAAAAGCAAATGCAAAGAGGCGGGTGCGTTGGGGGGCGGAATTTCAGGTTCAGGGCCGTCGGTTTTCATGCTCAGTAAAAATGAAGCAATAGCCCGGGATGTTGAATCGGTCATGAAAGATATCTATAACCGGATAGGGATTCAGTACAATACGTATGTAACAACCATTAATAATAAAGGCGTTGAAATATTATAGCACCAATAAGCAATCCCCTTTGGTTGATTTTAAAGAAGCAACCATTAAAGGGCAGGCTCCCGATAAAGGATTATATTTTCCCGAGTCAATTCCCTCCATCAATAAAGAATGGTTAGACAATATCGAAGACTATTCCAATGAAGAGATTGCTTTCCGTGTAATAAAACCATACACCGGGAATACAATTCAGGAAGAAAAATTGTACGAGGTTGTAAAAGAAACAATCAATTTCCCGATTCCCCTTGTTCAGGTTGATAATACTATTTATTCGCTGGAACTCTTTCATGGGCCAACCCTGGCTTTTAAAGATGTGGGGGCCCGTTTTATGAGCCGCTGCCTTGGTTATTTTGTTAAAGATATTTCACGGAAAGTAACGGTACTTGTGGCTACTTCCGGTGACACCGGTGGTGCGGTGGCCAACGGATTTTACAATGTAGATGGAGTAGAAGTGGTGATTCTCTATCCATCAGGCAAGGTAAGCCCCGTCCAGGAAAAACAATTGACAGCGTTAGGTAAGAATATTCATGCCCTGGAAGTGATGGGAACATTTGATGATTGCCAGGCCATGGTGAAAACAGCTTTTGCCGATATGGATGTGACGGATAAACTCTTTCTTACATCTGCGAACTCCATTAATGTTGCCCGTTGGTTGCCGCAGCAGTTTTATTATTTTTTTGCATGGAAACAGTGGGGAAATAAAGACAACCCTCCGGTGATATCAGTACCGAGCGGCAATTTTGGAAATATCTGTGCCGGTATTCTTGCTATGGAATCGGGATTGCCTGTTAAGCACTTTATTGCCGCTTGTAATATTAATGATATCGTTAGTGAATACCTGCAAACACAACAGCTGAAACCCAGGGCTGCTTTACCTACATTAAGTAATGCCATGGATGTGGGGAATCCCAGCAATTTCATCAGGATACTGGAGATATTTAACAACCAGTTTCCTGATTTGCAGAAAAGAATGTCTTCTTTTACGATCACAGATGAAGAAACCAGGGAAACGATCAGGAAGGTGTATACAGATCACAACTACCTTCTTGATCCGCATGGGGCAGTGGGGTATCTTTCATTAAAACGTTACCTCACCGATCATCTCCCGGCACAGGGAATATTCCTGGAAACGGCACACCCGGTCAAGTTTCCTGTTGCTGTTGAAAAAGAAACCGGGCATTCCATTCCCATGCCAACATCAGTGCGGGGCATCATGGGTGCCGAAAAGAAAAGTACAGTTATAAAACCCAATTACGATTTATTAAAGGAATTTCTTTTAAGCTAGGTTTTCGCAACGGTTTGTTTCAACTATTCTGCCATGGCCTAAATTTGCAAGGAAGTTTTGAATTATGCAGGACATAGAACCCTTTTATAACTGGCGTCACATCTACATCAGTGAGGAAGACCAGCGGTCGCCATTTTTTGGAAGAACATACTCTGAGTTTGAGTTTTCCCAGACCGTATACAATTACTACATCCACCCGCAATGGGATGATTTTGGCAGCCGTACACTTTACCTGAAGGTTTTGCTGGCTGATTATGAAGAAAAATATGCCGTCATCGAAATGATCGGCGAATGGAATGATGCTATCGAAAATGACATTATGGAATTAAAAAGGGAGGTACTGGAAAAGTTCATGTATGAAGGTATTTATAAGTTCATACTAATTGGAGAAAATGTGTTGAACTTCCATAGTGACGGCAAGGATTATTATGAAGAATTATTCGAAGAGGTAACTGATGAAAATGGCTGGGTTGTTTGTTTAAACATGCCGGAGCAGACACAATATGACTTTAAACATGCCCACCTGAACAGGTTTATTGAACTGATGCAACTGGATAACTGGCGAACCTATAAGCCTTTTCACTTGTATAAAAAGATAGATTCGGAACTCACAGCCAGGCTGGGATTCTGATCAATTAAGTTTATTAATTAATTGACTATCTAAATCTTTTGTTCAATATTGACCGCCGCACAGTATTTTTGCGGCAAATTTGATTTACTCCTCTAAGTACGAATCATATGAAATGGTCCCAACTCTTTACTTCTTCTGTCGGCAAAAAATGGGTAATGGCGCTGACAGGTATTTTCCTGATACTTTTTCTGATTGTTCATGTGGCGCTGAATGCTACCATTTGGGCAAATGATGGTGGTAAAATGTTTGAAGCAGGGGCCCACTTTATGGGTTCTAATATTGTTCCCCGCATTCTTGAGGTTGGCCTCATTGCCGGCTTCTTATTACATATTATACAAGGAATAATGCTCGAACTGCAAAACCGCAGTAAAAGAAAGAAAGGTTATGCGGCTAACCTGGGTAACAGGGGTAGTAAATGGTATAGCCGCAGTATGGGCCTGTTAGGTACACTGATCCTCATTTTTCTCATTATTCATTTGGCGCATTTCTGGGTTCCCAACCGCAGCAACCAGGGCTGGCTGCTGGGTCCGGAAATCAGTCTTTATCATGAAATGAAAGAAGTATTCCAGCAGGAATGGGTGGTTATCGTGTATGTGCTGGGTTGTTTTTCATTGGCGTGGCATTTAATGCACGGCTTTCAGAGTGCTTTTCGTACCCTGGGTGTCAGTAATAAAAAATACCTGGCATTATTAAATGCACTGGGCGTTGGATTTTCCATACTCGTTCCGCTTGTTTTTGCATTAATGCCGGTAAGTTTTTACTTCGGCTGGATAAATTAATAGCTAACTAAAAGTAACCTGAGTTTATGTTGGATTCAAAAATTCCTGCAGGACCGCTAGAAAATAAATGGACAGATTATAAAGGCCATTGCAAGCTGGTAAACCCGGCCAATAAACGCAAACTGGAAGTTATCGTGGTGGGTACCGGCCTTGCCGGTGCTTCTGCTGCAGCTGCTTTAGGTGAACTGGGCTATAAGGTAAAAGCCTTTTGCTTCCAGGATTCTCCCCGCCGTGCACACTCTATTGCTGCGCAGGGCGGAATCAATGCCGCCAAGAACTATCAAAATGACGGCGATTCGGTTTTCCGCCTCTTTTATGATACGGTAAAAGGAGGTGATTATCGGGCAAGAGAGGCTAACGTACACCGTTTGGCCGAAGTGAGTGTGAATATTATTGACCAGTGTGTGGCGCAGGGTGTGCCTTTTGCAAGAGAATATGGAGGTTTATTGAATAACCGTTCTTTTGGCGGTACACAGGTAAAAAGAACTTTTTATGCTGCCGGTCAAACAGGTCAGCAGTTATTGATAGGCGCTTACCAGGCGTTGGAAAGACAGGTAGCTTTGGGCAATGTACAAATGTACAGCCGTCATGAAATGCTGGATGTAGTGATCATTGATGGCAAGGCAAGAGGAATTATTTGCCGTAACCTGGTAACCGGGCAGTTAGAAAGATTCTTTGGACATGCTGTATTATTATGTACTGGTGGATATGGTAATGTATTTTATCTTTCTACCAATGCAATGGGCAGCAATGTTACCGCTGCATGGAAAGCACATAAGAAAGGCGCATTTTTTGGAAATCCCTGCTTTACACAAATACATCCAACCTGTATCCCGGTTTCCGGCGATCACCAGTCAAAACTGACATTGATGTCAGAATCATTGAGAAATGACGGACGTATATGGGTACCTAAGCAAAAAGGAGATAAGCGTAAACCAAACGATATACCGGAAGAAGAAAGAGATTACTATCTCGAAAGACGATACCCCGCCTTTGGTAACCTGGTGCCCCGTGATGTGGCATCAAGGGCTGCCAAAGAAAGATGCGATGCCGGTTATGGGGTCGGTACTACAGGACAGGCTGTATATCTCGATTTCAAATTCAACCTGATCAATAAATACGGAAGGGCTGAAGCAAACAAAAGAGGTATTCAAAACCCTGACGAAGCAACATTGGTAGCATTAGGTAAGGAAGTGGTGAAGGAAGAATATGGTAATCTTTTCGACATGTATGAAAAGATCACCGGCGAAAATCCTTACGAAGTCCCGATGAGAATTTACCCGGCGGTGCATTATACCATGGGCGGACTTTGGGTAGATTATGAACTAATGACGAATGTAAAAGGCTTATATGCTTTGGGTGAGGCCAATTTCAGTGATCATGGTGCTAACCGTCTCGGCGCTTCTGCACTCATGCAAGGCCTTGCTGACGGGTATTTTGTCATTCCTTATACGATTGGTAACTACTTAGCCGATGAAATTGCGGTAAAACCAATTCCAACGGATCATCCGGCTTTTGTTGAAACGGAAAAAGCAGTAGCCGACAGGATCAATACACTGATGAACATCAAGGGATCACAAACGGTGGAGAGTTTTCACAAGCGGTTAGGAAAGATCATGTGGGAAAAATGTGGTATGGCCCGTAATGAAAAAGGCTTGAAAGAAGCCATATCCGAAATACAACAGTTGAAAAAAGAGTTTTGGAGTGATGTTCGTATTCCGGGAGCTATCCATGAAATGAATCCCGAACTGGATAAGGCAGGGCGGGTTGCCGACTTCATAGAATTAGGCGAACTCATGTGTATCGATGCGTTGGACAGGAATGAAAGTTGCGGCGGTCATTTCAGGGAAGAAAGTCAAACGGAAGAAGGTGAGGCAAAAAGAAATGATGAAAATTATTCTTATGTGGCGGCCTGGGAATACAAAGGTGAGAGCCAGTGGCAATTGCATAAAGAACAATTGACGTTTGAAGTTGCCAAACCTACACAACGGAGTTATAAGTAAGATGAAGATCAGCGGGTTTACGATCATAAAAAATGCGTTGAAGTATGATTACCCGGTGGTAGAGTCGATACAATCCATCCTCCCGCTGGTAGATGAGATGATTGTTTGTGCAGGAGATTCAGAAGATGATACCAATAAGCTCATTGAATCAATAGGCAGTGAAAAAATCAGGATCATTCACTCGGTTTGGCAGAAGTATACAGAAGGTGGCGCTGCATTAGCAGCAGAAACCAATAAGGCAATGGATGCGGTGGCAACTGATGCTGACTGGCTTTTTTACATTCAGGCGGATGAAGTGTTGCATGAAGATTATATACCTGTTGTAAGGGCTGCTATGGAAAAGTACAAAGATGATAAGAAGGTGGATGGTTTGTTATTTCATTATCATCATTTCTATGGAAGCTACCGGTATATCGGGGATAGCCGGAAATGGTACTCTAAAGAGATCAGGGTGATTAGGAATGATAAAGCCATCCGGTCTTACCGGGATGCGCAGGGATTCAGAAAAATTAATGATGAAAAACTCAGGGTGAAGCTGATTGAAGCATGGATTCATCATTACGGCTGGGTAAGAAACCCGGTTTTCATGCAGCGTAAGGACAGGGATTTTGGCCAGTTTTGGAATGATGAGAAAAGCCAGGCTGCCTGGGCCGAATATATTGACCGGAAAGGGCAGGAGTACGATTATTCGGTTATTGATTCAGTGGAAATGTATAAAGGTACTCACCCGGCTATTATGAAAAAAAGAGTGGAGAATGAGAACTGGGATTTTCGGTTTGACATAAAAAAGAAAAATTTCAAAAGTTTCAAACACCGCCTGTTGTATTATTTTGAAAAGTGGACCGGTATAAGGCCGTTTGAATACAGCAATTATAAACGAATTTAAACCCTGATAAATAGTTGAACATGGAACATGCAAGTATGAACCTGACATTGAAAGTCTGGAGGCAAAGAAATAGCCAGGATGCCGGAAGTTTTGAGACCTATGAAGTAAAAGATGTATCCGAAGAAATGAGTTTCCTGGAGATGTTTGATGTGCTGAACGAAAGGCTGATCCGTGAAGGGAAGGACCCGATAGCTTTCGACCACGACTGCCGCGAAGGTATTTGTGGTATGTGCTCTATGGTGATTGACGGTAAGCCACATGGTCCCTGGAAGGCCAATACAGTATGTCAGTTGCATATGAGGGCTTTTAAAGATGGTGATACTATCGTAGTTGAACCCTGGAGGGCCAATGCATTCCCGGTTATCAAAGACCTGATGGTTGACAGAAGTTCATTTGACCGGATTATTCAGGCTGGAGGTTATATTTCAGTTAACACTGGTAATGCAGTAGATGCCAATGCAATACCCATAGAGAAAGATAAGGCAGACGCAGCATTTGCGGCGGCGGCCTGTATAGGCTGTGGTGCCTGCGTTGCGGCTTGTAAGAACTCCTCGGCGATGCTTTTTGTATCAGCAAAGGTTTCTCACCTTGCCTTATTGCCACAAGGCTCTCCGGAAAGAAAATCAAGAGCTTTAAATATGGTGGCACAAATGGATAAAGAAGGTTTTGGTTCCTGTACAAACACTGGTGCCTGCGAGGCTGTTTGCCCTAAAGAAATATCTATTGAGAACATAGCCCGCCTGAACAGGGAGTATATGATGGCAGGCGCCGCTTCTGAATAAGGTAAATCATTTATCAAAGCCCTTTTAACAAAGGGCTTTTTTGTTATAATACCAGGGACGCTTTTAGTGAGAATGCTATTAGCGGGTCAGCAACGGTCATTTCTTTCATCAAAATAATTCCGGGAGTAATGGCCAGTTTTTTATTCATATAATAACTGCCGTCCAGTTTACTGGCTAAATTGAACTGAGTGTTTCCGTTATAAATGCCAATGGCCGGTCCTGCAGCAAATGTAAAACCAGATTTTGAGCTTGGTTTGTAGAAAACCCCGGCAGATGCTTTTATGAAAATATATGCTGGATATTTATAAGGATAAAGGCTGACAGTCTCTTTTTTGCCAATATAAATGGCAGCGCCTCCACCATAAACGAAGGCAATTTTTCTTTTATCAGTAATTGAAAGGATTCCAAACTTGTTTTTACTTCTTGCATATTCAATACCTATCCCCGGTAAATGAGTACTGGAAAAATCGCCAAGAGGAATTTCTGTACCAACCGATACCAGGTTGCTTTTCAGATGTGGTTGAGTGTCTTCTACACTTTTTTGTGCCAATAGGTTTAAAATACTTCCAAGCAGCGCCAGAAATGTTAATGGTATCTTTCTCAATGTAAAATCATTTTTATTTCAATATATAGTACCAAAATTGCTGCTTTTGAGCGGAATTAACAGCATGGGATAACTTTACAGCAATAAAAGGACGAATTTTACGATTTTGAGCTAAACCGGCTGCTATTGAAGTGTTTATGCAGAATATCCTGCCTTATTTTACTAACCTTGTCCTGCCTTAAAAGCCGGGCACAGTTACCCGTTGCTAATCCGGCCAGTTCTAACCTTCGGATAAAATCTTTTAAAATTACGGCCGACAGTCTTTTACTTGACACCATTAGTATTGTTCCAAGTTCGTTTAAGGTTTCCGGCATCAGCCCGAATAATTACCGCCTGGATTTTGTTACTGCTGTTCTTTACTGGCATAAAAGACCATCACAGGATAGTGTCCTCATTTCATACAGGGTTTTTCCTTTCCAATTAAACACGGCTGCACAAAGAATGAAGTATGACAGTGTGATGAACAATTTCTATATAAAGCCGTACGAATTTAATAGCGGTTTGACCAATACTCAACGGGGTGTATTTGATTTTGGAACATTAAAAGCGGAGGGAAGCTTTGGACGGCAAATAGGATTTGGTAACAGCCAGGATGCTGTGCTGAATTCCACATTAAACCTGCAATTGAGCGGAATGCTGGGTGACAGCATAGAATTACAGGCCGCCATCACTGATAATAATATACCGATACAGCCGGATGGCAATACACAGCAATTAAATGAATTTGACCAGGTCTATCTGCAATTCCGGAAAAAAGGCTGGCAGCTTAACCTGGGTGATATTGATCTTCGCCAGAACCAGTCTTATTTTTTGAATTTTTATAAACGATTACAGGGGATTTCATTTCAGACAACCAATAAGATTTCTAAAACTACTGAATCCAAAACACTGGTCAGCGGTTCTATTGCGAAAGGAAAGTTTACCCGGAACATAGTGGAGCCTTTAGAAGGAAACCAGGGGCCTTACCGGTTAAGGGGTGCCAATAACGAATTCTTCTTCATAATACTGGCCAATACCGAAAGAGTTTTTTATGATGGGCAATTGTTGCAAAGGGGCGAAGACCAGGACTATGTCATCAACTACAACACAGCAGAAATTACATTCACCCCGAAAAGAATGATCACTAAGGATAGCCGCATACAGGTAGAATTTGAATATGCCGACCGGAATTACCTAAATGCAAACCTTTATCTGGCCCAGGAATTTGACCTGAATAAAAAAGTGAAAGTTCGTATAGGCGCTTTTAACAATAATGATGCAAAGAATTCCCAGATCAACCAGATACTGGATCCAAGACAAAAGCAGTTCCTGGCAGATCTGGGTGATAGTGTACAAAGGGCTTTTTATCCTTCCGCAATCGTTGACACATTTGCCGCCGGAAAGATTCTTTATGAGAAGGTTTATATCGGGCTTGACTCTTTCTATCGCTATTCAACAGATCCGCAGTTGGCTAAGTACAATCTTTCATTTGCTGATGTAAAGCAGGGGAATGGAAATTATGTTCCTGACTTTAATGGCGCCAATGGCAAAGTGTATAGATATGTTCCGCCTGTTGGTAATATAAAGCAAGGGCAATATGAACCAGTTCAGATATTAGTAGCCCCCCGTTTGCAGCAGATCGTTAATTTGGGTGTGGATTATGTCATTGATAAAAACACCCTGGTAAAGGCCGAAGTGGCTACCTCCAACAATGATGTGAACACATTTTCATCAAAAGATAACGGTGATGACAGGGGATGGGCTGCCCGGTTTCAGCTAAGCAACGAAAAGATGCTGCGGCAATCAAAGCAATTGCAATTAATTACCGGGCTTGATTATGAATATGTGCAACAAAAGTTTCGTCCGCTGGAAAGGTTGCGTACCGTTGAATTTACCCGTGACTGGGGCCTTAACATCCTCGCCGTACCTGTTCCTGTTGATGAAAATATTTTCAGGGCTAAGATCGGGCTGAAAGATAAATCAGCACATAGTTTTTCTTACCAGTTTACCAATTATCACCGCAGCGATGATTATAACGGATTTCAAAATATGCTTCAGCATAATGCGAACTGGAAAGGATGGCAGATCAACAACCAATTTACCCTTACCAGTTTTAATGCGTTAAATGATAAAGGGACATTCCTGAGACCAACTATTGACATCAGCAAGCAATTAAAGAAACTGGACAACTGGCGGATAGGGTTCAATTATGCCCTGGAGCAAAACAATAACCGGCACAAGTTGTCCGATACACTCAACCCGCTGGCCTTCAGTTTCGATATTTATTCTGCTTATTTGAAATCAGATGAATCAAAACAAAATCGTTACCGGATTACTTTCTTTACAAGGTCTGATAAATATGCAGTGGGAAAGGATTTCGTAAGAGGAGACCGAAGCCTTAACCTGAACCTGCAAACAGAGTTGCTGAAAAATCAAAACCGGCAATTGTATATCAATACAACTTTCAGAAAGCTGAAAGTATATAACGCCACTGTTTCAAAGCAGAAAGAAGATGAAACAATACTGGGCCGTGCAGAATATGTAATGAATGAATGGAAAGGGTTGTTAAGCGGAAATGTTTTGTATGAGGTGGGAGCAGGGCAGGAGCAGCGCCGTGATTTTGCCTATCTCGAGGTTCCGGCGGGTACGGGACAATACGCCTGGATCGATTACAACAGTGATGGAGTGCAACAGCTCAATGAATTTGAAATTGCTGCTTTTCCCGACCAGGCCAAATTCATCCGCATTTTTACACCTACCAATGAGTTTATCAAAGCCAATTATGTCACCTTTAATTATAGTCTGAACATCAATCCGAGATCATTGCTCACTGCTTCTGATTTGAAAGGTTTTAAGAAGTTACTTTCGAAAATCATTTTGATCACCTCATTGCAAACGAACAAAAAATCAATTGCCAAAGGTGTTTTTGAATTCAATCCGTTTAAGTACGGAATAACAGACACAGCGCTGGTTACTCTCTCCACTACCATTTTAAATACGATTTCGTTTAACCGGTTTAGCAGTAAATGGGGAGTGGATATCACTAACCTGAGAAATAACGGAAAGTCGCTTCTGACATATGGCTATGAAACCCGCAGGCTTAATGACTGGCAAAGCCGGTGGCGCTGGAACATAAGCCGTTCCCTGCAGTTTACCCTTAATGCCAAGAAAGGGATCAATGCCCTGTATACACCACAGTTTGCGAACCGCAATTTTGAATTGTCGGTCTATAATGCAGAACCCAACCTGATTTTTATCAGTGGCACTACTTTCCGGATTGCAGGAGGATACAAGTTTGAACAGAAGAAAAATCTGCCTGTGTATGGTGGCGAAAAATCGGTTTCGAACTCCATGAATATCGAATCAAAATATAATATTCTCCAAAGCAGTTCGATTACCGGCAAGTTTACACTTAACAGCATTAACTACGGTTTTCCGGCCAATACAACGGTAAGTTATATTATGCTGGATGGTTTATTGCCCGGGAAAAACTATCTATGGTCACTGGGGCTTAGCAAAAGGCTGGCCAATAATTTGGAGATCAGCCTGCAGTACGACGGCCGGAAAGCAGGAACATCCCGTACAGTTCACCTGGGCAGGGCTGCTATAACTGCATTGTTCTAAACATTAAAGCGGAAATGCATCACATCGCCGTCTTTCACAATGTATTCCTTTCCTTCAATTCTCAATTTTCCAACCTCACGGCAGGCTGCTTCCGATCCATATTGCACAAAGTCATCATAAGCGATCACTTCGGCCTTAATAAATCCTTTTTCAAAGTCTGTATGAATTACTCCGGCTGCCTGTGGCGCTTTCCATCCCTGGTGGATCGTCCAGGCCCTTACTTCCTGCACACCGGCAGTGAAATAAGTATACAGATTAAGTAATTTATAGGCAGAGTGAATCAGCCTGTCCAGCGCCGGTTCTTCCATTTTATACTCCTCCATGAATAACAGTTTGTCTTCCTGGCTTTCCATTCCTGCAATCTGTTCTTCGATATTATTATTCATGATGATAAGCTGTGCATTCTCATTTTTGATGGCCTCTTTCAAGGCATCTGAGAATTTATTACCTGTATGCATGGATGGCTCGTCTACATTCGCCACATACAACACCGGTTTGTCTGTAAGCAGGAAAAGATCGGCTATTGCAATTTTTTCCTCTTTATCCAATTCCAGTTCCCTGATATTCTTGCCCTTTTCAAGATGATCTTTACAGCGGCTTAATATTTCCAGTTCGGTTTTATATTTTGGGTCCAGCTTTATCTGTTTTTCTGTTTTTTGCATCTTCTTCTCTACACTCTCCAGGTCTTTCAATTGCAGTTCAGTGTCGATGATCTCTTTATCGCTTACAGGGTTGATAGCGCCTTCTTCCCGAAGTATGTTTTCATCTTCGAAACAACGGATAACATGTATGATAGCATCCACTTCGCGGATATTACCCAGGAATTTATTGCCCAACCCTTCACCCTTGCTGGCCCCACGAACAAGCCCGGCAATATCCACAATTTCAATTTGGGTGGGAACAATACGCTGGGGCTGCACCAGCTCAGCCAGTTTATTTAATCTTGGATCCGGTACATCCACCAACCCTACATTAGGGTCGATGGTGCAGAAACGATAATTGCTGGCCTGCGCCTTTGCACTATTGCTTACTGCATTAAATAAAGTTGATTTTCCTACGTTCGGTAATCCCACAATACCTGCTTGTAAAGCCATGATCTTATTTTAGAGTTTAGATTGAATATTTTCGATTTGCCTTTTAAATCTGAGGCTGAATTTTCAGAGGCGCAAAGTTAAGATTAATAAGTCTAAGTGGATATGTGAAAAGATGGTTTTGGTAGAAAGAAGGAAATCATCAATCTTTCGACAATAATCTGCAATTTAAAATCTAAAATCGTCAATAGCTTATGGCTTTAAGCAGGATATGGACAGCATTTATCATTATCGCATTACTGGTTGCAGCAGGAAAATTTGCATTTCAGCCGGGGCAACAACAACTATTCAGTCATCTTGTTACCGGAAAAAATACAGATACAACATCTGCCAGAACCCTTGATTCAGCATCCTTGCCGCTGGCTGTTCATATGCAGTTGGCAAACCAGAAAACAGCCGTATGGGGTAAAGAAAAGGTATTTAAAACAGGAGGGAACGGTTACAGGGTTTACAGGCTGTTGCCGGCCAATGGTATTTTTGAAACTACCAAAGATGCTGTTACACTATGCATCGGGCTTATTGGCATCATGGCATTGTTCATGGGCTTTATGGGTATTGCCGAAAAAGCCGGTGGCATCCGGTTCCTTTCCCGCATTATCGGGCCATTCTTTTCTAAAATATTTCCGGAGGTCCCCAAAAATCACCCATCAATGGGGCATATGGTAATGAATTTTTCGGCCAACCTGATGGGGCTGGATAATGCGGCCACGCCTTTTGGCATAAAGGCCATGGAAAGCCTGCAGGAGATAAACCCGGATAAAACAAGGGCCTCTAATGCACAGCTCATGTTTCTCTGCCTGCATGCATCCGGCCTGACGCTGATACCCACTATTATAATTGCTGACAGGGTAGCCCTGAAATCCGCCCATCCCACAGATATTTTTATCCCCTGTATGATTGCCACTTTTGTAGCAACGATTGCTGCAATGTCAATCGTTGCCATTCGTCAGCGTATTAACCTTTTGCAACCGGTGATCTTGTTTTGGGTATTGGGTATCAGCACTGTTATTGCTGCGCTGATTTATTACATCAAATCACTGGATGCCCAGGGTGTTCAGTTGTTCTCTACGAGCCTGAGTAATGGTATTATTTTACTCATTTTTCTATTGATTGTTTTGGGAGGAATTTATAAGAGGATAAACATCTTTGATGCTTTTATTGATGGAGCCAAAGGAGGGTTTGAAACTGCCGTACGGATTATTCCTTATCTCGTTGGCTTGCTGGTAGCTATCAGTTTGCTGCGCAACAGTGGCGCTTTCGAATTTATCCTGGACGGAATTAAGCAACTGTTTGCCCTGCTAAATGGCGATGCCCGTATCGTAGATGCATTACCAACAGCCTTATTAAAGCCACTGAGTGGCAGCGGGGCAAGGGCTATCATGATTGATACACTGAATGCCCACGGACCAGATTCATTTGCCGGAAATCTTGCATCGGTATTCAGAGGATCATCAGATACTACTTTTTATATTATTGCTGTTTATTTTGGTGCAGTGGGTATAAAGAATACCCGCTATGCTGTTACTACCATGTTACTGGCCGACCTGGC
>CAYPBW010000017.1:0-19041 GCA_964409055.1 uncultured Chitinophaga sp.
TTTCCTGCAGCTCTCTTTGAAAAATACGGATGGAACCACCGCCGATTTCATTTCCGTTCAATACCATGTCGTAAGCATTGGCCTTAATATTGGCATAAGGATGTTTCAGGTATTCGGCAGCATTCTCAATAACCGGGTTATTATTGATCATCGTTTCTATCTGTGATGGCTTGGGAGAGGTGAACGGGTGGTGACGGGCTACCCAGCGATTACCTTCTTCATCATATTCAAACAGCGGAAAGTCAAGCACCCATACTAATTTGAATTCATCTTTTTTTCGCAATTCCAAACGTTCAGCCATTTCCAGCCGCAGTTCACTGATTGCTTTTCTTGTCCTTTCTTCGGTGCCGGCAAGAATTAATACCATGTCGCCGGCCTTTGCATGGGTGGCATCCGCAATGGCTTTTAATCTTTCTTCGCTGTAAAATTTATCTACACTGCTTTTATATGTTCCATCTGCATTACACTTAATAAAGACAAGTCCCTTCATTCCTATCTGCGGACGTTTTACCCACTCTGTTAATTCATCTGTTTGTTTACGGCTGTATTCACTGCAACCGGGAACGGCAATGGCCAGCACTGTTTCTGCTTCGTCAAATACTTTGAAATCAGCACCGTTGATTAATGCAGCATTATCCTGTTTTTCAGTGTATACAGTAGCCGGCTTTTTGAGATTTAGCAACTGCATACCAAAACGGATATCCGGTTTATCATTACCATAGTTCCACATGGCATCTTCCCATGTCATTCTCGGTACTGCTTCTGAGTATTCAATTCCTTTTACTTCTTTGAAAATGAATTTCACCATGCCTTCAAACATGCTTAAAATATCTTCCTGCTCCACAAAGGCCATTTCGCAGTCTATTTGGGTAAACTCTGGCTGGCGGTCTGCCCGCAGGTCTTCATCCCGGAAGCATTTTACAACCTGGTAGTAGCGGTCATAGCCACTTACCATCAGCAGTTGTTTGAATGTTTGTGGCGATTGCGGCAGAGCATAAAACTGTCCGGGGTTCATTCTGGATGGTACCACAAAATCCCTCGCACCTTCCGGGGTAGATTTGATCAGGAATGGGGTTTCAATATCCATGAAATTATGCTGGTGCAGGTAATTTCTGGCAGCACGGTTTACCGCATAACGTAATTCAAGATTCTTCTTTACCGCATTTCTTCTCAGGTCAAGAAAGCGGTATTTCATCCGCAGGTCATCACCACCATCTGTATCATCCTGGATGGTGAAGGGCGGCACGGCCGACTTGTTCAGAATTTTAAATGAAGTAACGAGTATTTCAATATCACCAGTTGGGATATTAGGATTTTTGTTACTTCTCTCATTGACAGTACCGGTGGTCTGCAGCACAAACTCACGGCCCAGCGGATTATCTTCCAGTTGTTTATTTAGCTCTTCTCCAAACAATAACTGGGTAATGCCATACCGGTCACGGAGATCAATAAAAGTGATAGCCCCGAATTTACGGACGGTTTGTACCCACCCGGCAAGGGTTACTTCAATTCCTTTGTTTGCCAGCCTTAATTCGCCACAGGTGTGAGTTCTGTACATGTTCAGTTGAAAAGTTGATAGGTTGTAAAGTTGAATAGGGCGATTCCAATAGTGAAGGCCCGACCGCCGCAAAGATAAGTTAGCAGGCTCTTTTTTTGGCCTCTATTTGAAGAGGCAAAATATGCCTGTTTTTGAGTGTTGTTCCGCTGAATTCAGGCCTTTATTATCTTAAAATATTTTTATTACTTTACCTGAAAACTATTCATTGATATCTGGAAATGCCGCCACCTGATACGATTCATATAACTGACAGATCTCAAATTCCAGACTCACTCAATCAATTAATTGATTCAATTATAAGGGCAAATAGTATTGAGGCCGGTTATGAATTGCCAGAAGAGCATCATGCTGATTTATCATGGCTTTTGGTAATAGTAGTGTTGGCCGGCATCGCTATTATGGCCGGACTTCTTATATCCATTATAAAACATTTCCTAAGCAGCAGTAAGCAGAATGGGGACGTAATTGCAATCTATGCAACGGAGGAGAATGCTCCTGTTTACGATAGTTGGCTAAGCAGGTATAACCCATATTATGCTACTCTTTCCCCTGAATTAAAGAGCCGGTTTATTAATCGGGTAATCCAATTTATTCAATCGAAGCAATTTTCTTTTCATTCAGTTGAGCCAGATGAACAGGCTGTTGTTTTGATTAGCGGTGCAGCTGTACAACTAAGTTTTGGGCTAAAAAATTTCCTGCTTGACCATTACCCGGTCATAAATGTTATCAAGAAGGAGTATGTGTTAAAAGCGGATAATGATACATACTATGGTCATGTAAGCCGCAACGGGATTTATGTTTCCTGGAAGCATTTTCAGGAAGGGTACGAAGATTATAACGATTCAGTAAATGTTGGACTGCATGAAATGGCACATGCCCTCTCATTCGATGCCTACCTTGGAAACGAAGATATTCATGACAGGAAGTTTAAGACCCGGCTTCAGAATTTTGTAAAGGACGGAGTTCCGGTTTTCAGGGCATTGAAAAGTACATCAAGTCATGTACTGGATGATTATGCTTCCACAAATTTTGATGAGTTTTGGGCAGTTTCAGTAGAAACTTTTTTTGAAAACCCGGAATCATTCAGGCAGAATCTGCCCGAATTATACCAGGAAATGTGTGAAACATTAAACCAGGATCCCTTGTTGCCAAGCAAGATTATTGATCCTGATATTGCTGGTTTTTGATGATAGGCTCATATCTATTTACATAGTGGTAGCCTTGTGCTCTTTTATTTCACGAGGTCTTTGTATAGCATAATAGTATAGTAAAATTGCCGCCCCGGTAAAGAAAGGAATCAGTGCCATATGTTTCCCTGTAAACTCATTCCATACGATGGCTTCATCAAAACCAAAGAATTCGCTGATCATCCAGTAGCCGTTGGCACAAATCCAGAAAGTAATGGCGAGATTGTGGGCTAATTCTGATCTCATTTGTCTGGTACGCCATGCAATAATTATAGAAATGATCAGTGTAGGGATAAACATGGCTAATCCAAGTTCCCGCCATATCAGGCACCAGCTGATATCTTTTACCAGCCAAAAAACGATATGCATATTTTCCATACGGCGGTAACGGGAGGGGATGCTGTATAAAACCTCGTTGGTCTGTTCCATCGTTTTATTATTATTGAAAAGTAATTTATGAAATGTTGCGGGAAAGAATCCTGGTAAATCGTTTAACATCCGCATCTGCTGTTATTGTTGTATTGAACAGAATGTGATCTGCCAGTTGTTTGGCAAAGTAAGGCGCTAATGAGCAGCCCTTTGTTCCCATACCGTTTAATATGCCAACTTGCGGATGCAATGGGTGTAAACCCACAAAAGGCCTTCTTTCTAAAGTGGCGGGCCTGTTGCTGGCAATATGTCCGGTAATAGTGTAAGGAACTTTCAACCATTCTCTCAACAGTAACCCGGTTTTTTCTCTGAATGCCGGTGTTGGATCCAGGTTGTCAAAATCCCATTGATAAGAAGAACCTATCCACCAATGACCGGCTGTAGCCAGCGGGACAAGCATCATTCCTCTTTTATAAATCCTGTCAGCCGGAAGATCAGGGATTTCAAGTGTCAATGCTTCTCCTTTGTTCGGAGCAAAAGGTAAGGTGTTGAAGTAAGGATTGCTTCCGGCTACAGCGCCATCACAGAAAATAATTTTTTCGGCAGTAATTTCTTTATAACGAACTCCTTCAGTTGTAATGATCAATTGCGACAGATCAAATTGCTCATTCAACAGCTTTTCTTTATTTACTAAAACCTTTCTCCATGCCGGTATGATATTGTCTAAGTGGGCCGTGTAAGCCGGTTTAACCTGTCCATAGCCCAGTTCATAATTAAACAGTTCGTTGTAACTGACATTTTCCTCCAATGAAACATAAGCTGCATTTTCTTTCACCCGTTGCTGAAAGCTTTCCCTCATTTGGGCACTTGGAAAAAAATCAATGATATCTTTTTGTGAAATGGCCTTTATACCGAGTTGCTTGCCAAATTCTGTGTAAGCATTCCAGGCAAAGGGAAGCAGTTCTTCAATCATCCATGCATTTACATGTCTTCTGCCGGTTACGGGATTTATAATGCCGGCTGCAAGGCGTGAAGGCGCATTTGGGTCGTTATTATCTATCACAAGAAAGGACCTGTTGCTTTTTCCCAGATAGTAACTAAGCCAGGTTCCACTGATACCCTGGCCGATAATAAGAAACTGAAACTGCATGAGGCAAAAGTAAATGAAATGAGGATTAGCCTTTCCGGATAAACTGATTTAGTGGCTCTGTTGTATAAGAAGAGTTGTTCATCAGTTTTATTTTATAGAATTCGGTTAATGGTAAATTTCTGAGTAAGGCCAGCATTACTTTTATGATGTATCCATGGCTTACCAATACAATCGTTTCATTCCTGTGATTTTGCCTTATTTCATCAAGGAAGGCAGCCGATCGGTCTGCCACAGATTCAATTGTTTCCATGTCTTCGTAAATATCAGTTTCAAAATAAGGCTGTGGATAGGCCTTCCCTTGTAATACCCCCAGGTTTCTCTCCATTAATCTTTCATCAGTAATAATCCGACTGCTGTTGTTGTGCTTATGAATAGCTTGTGCTGTTTGCAGGGCACGGTTGAGCGGACTTGAATAAATTGTCTGAAAAGAGAATTGTTTCAACTGCTCTCCCAGCTTTTCGTTTTCCCTTATTCCCTTTTCAGACAAAGTGCCGTGGTCTTGTCCTTGGCAAATATTTAATCCATTCTCAATGGTTTCTCCATGCCTGGCAATTATCAGCCTGTTCATATTTACTCCTTTCTGTTATTCTACATTAACCCTGATTCCTTCAGAATGTGAAGAAAACTCAGGTGCATACATACATTGAATACTGGTTATCCCATTGCTGAAATTACCTGTATGGGTGGCAAACAAAGTATATTCAAATACATAGGTTCCCTTTCTCAGGTAAGAGAAAAAGAAGTTGGTGCTGGCATCTTTGGTACTCTCATAATAGCCAAGGCCGCCCTGCCATTTATAACTACTCAGTACGTTAATCGGTTCAAATGCGGATGCCCGCATATCTTTCATGTGCACATATTCCATATCCCTGTCTACTCTTAGTTCTACCCGCACTTTTATTTTGTCACCGACTTTTATGGCATCGCCGTCATTCACAGGAGTGATAACGGGGCCACGGTCTGTATTTTTTTCTACAAACAACTTTTTATTGAGTTTAAGTGGGGTAGAAGCAGTAGTGATCTTATCAAGGTCTTCAAAATATTGCCAGTACACACCACCCCATGTAACCGGAGATTGATTATTGGCGCTGCTTACGGAAACTGAGATATTACCCATTTCTGGTTTTACCAATCTTCCCTCTATAGTTTTCTTGATATATCCAGTTCCCGCTTCTTTCTCGTCTGTTGTTTTGATAAAAGCCGGTCCAAGGTTGATTTCCACGATCGGATCATTTATCAGCCAGTCATTTCCTTGTAAAAGGAGAGCATAACAGGCCTCTGCGGTAGCTTTAGTGGTTTTCCAGTTATTAGTTTGTTTGTTCTTTAATAACCAGGTTTTCAGGTCATCAGTTGTTTTATTGTCTTTTCCTATTTCATGGAATGTTTCTATCATTAAAGAATGGGTTTCAATTGGTGCTTCGTACCAGAACCAGCCAATTCGCTGGGCTTTCCAGTACATACCCAACTCTTCGTTGCTGATGGATGTTTCTTTCAGCGATTTTAATATAGCAGCAGGTGTTTTTGTGTCTGCTGTTCTGTGCAATGCCAGTGCTGCCATTCCTTGCATATACTTACTCTGCCCAACCCATGTTTGCTGCATCCGGCTGCGGAAATATTCATAGGCCTTTTTAGAAGCGGTAGCTATTTCATAATCGGGGAAGAAGCTGCGCATATATAAATACTGGATAGTTGTATAGCCCGGTGTGTAGGTCTTAAGGTTTGTTTTGTACCTGACCAGGTTGTCGTAGTCTTCTTTTATTTGCCTGTCGAGATAAGGAATAGCTTTGGTCAAAATAGCCTTAAGGTATCCTTCCTGTCCGGGAGCAATGGCTTTCAATTTTTTCAAATGGCCGATTCCTGTTACGATGTACTGGGTCATATACCTGTCATCTGGCCCCCCTTTGAACCAGACAAAGCCACCATTGCTGCTTTGCATTTGTTTCAGCTTGTCGTAAGAACTTTGTAATTGATCAGCCATTTTGATCATATCAAAAAGCAGGGCGATATTTTTCTTCTGTTCGTTCTCATTTTTTGCCTGTAAAACCCAGGGCGTTTCTTCGAGTAAGATAGCTTTAAGTTCCTGGTTTTTTTGCAGGTTGCTTAGCAACGCAGCTGAGTCTTTTGTTTTCCATTTTTCAAAAACCTGTTTGATTTTAGGTGATGAATTAGCTATGAAACTGGCCAGCGAATTGGCATAGTACCGGTTCCAGGTCTGCTCTGCACAATCGTAGGGATATTCCATCAGGTAGGGAAGAGCCTGTACCGCATACCAGGCAGGATTAGAAGTGTACTCAACCGTCAGGCTGTAATGCTGCAGGGTTTCACTCTTACCGCTGTTCATCAGTTTTTCAAAATTGAAATTTTTAGTTCCCGTTCCTCTCATAGGTAAGGGCATAGTTTCTGTTACCAGCATCCGGTTCGTTAATATTGGTAACGCATTTTCTTCGCCGTCGCTGTAGCTGCCACTTTTAGCAATAATTCTCCATACCAGTGCTTTGTTGAACTGGTAAGGAATATCAATTGGGAATTTTAGCGCTTCGCTTTGGCCGGGAGCTACCGTAAAATACTGGTTCGCTACGCTGTTGTGAAACCAGCCATCTACCGGTTCGCCGGTGGTGGCGTCAAACAACTGTAATTCGGCGGTGCCGGTCATCTCTTTATCGGTGAGATTTACAACTTTGGTGCTGAATTCCATTTTATCCCCTTCTCTCAGGAAACGGGGAGCATTGGGTTGAACCATCAGCTCTTTTTGCGTAATTATTTCTTTGGTGCTGCTGCCAAAAGCTGCTTCTTTGGTATGTGCCAGGGCCATGAATTTCCACTTGGTTAAAGCTTCGGGCATAGTAAAAGAGAACTCAATAGCTCCGGTACTGTCGGTTCTTAATTCAGGCAGGAAGAAAGCTGTTTCGTTAAAATTCTTCCTGATTTTTATAGAAGGGTCTTGCTGATTACTTTTTTTTCCATTAATTCTATCAGTTACTCCGTCACCATCTTTGTCTTCTATCGTTACTTTGTAAGCAACAATTTTTGATGGGTCATTCGTATCAACTACTGCTGATGTATCGGCCACTGCTGGCGCCGGAGCCCCACTTTCCTCCTCACTTACATTCCTCGTTCTATAATAATAAGTTTGATTTCCATATTCTTCGATATCGCTATAAAAAAGATAATCATAGGCTTTGGTTACATACTTTAATTCGTCTTCATACACATATTTTTGATAGGACTGAAGCTGACTAAAGTTCTGTGAGCCACTCCATGTTTTATTTTTGTAATAATAAGGCCAGATGGAAGGCTCATTCCAGTTATGCGCATAAAACTGGTCCAATGATGCATCATACATGCTGGCCAGCATTTCTGCCGCCACTTTATCTTTTTTGTAACCGGTGATTTTTATTTTCCATTTTTCTTCACTGCCGGGCAATGTTTTATCCCGGTAAGTCATATACTCAACCTGGAGATCTTTGTTAGTCCAGGGGATATTGATAGTTTGGTTTAGCTGGTAAACTCTGTTATGTTTTACAAACATCCAGTTTGCGCCATAGCCACCACGGTCAGCTTCAGTGGCTGCGAAGGAGAATGTCTGCTTTTGATTATTTAATTGTAAGAACTGGTAATCGTTGCTTCTTGTTGCTTTATCTACCTGGTGTACTACAAACAGTTTATCGGCAGCTGTTCCTAATTCTACTTTGGCGGTTTCACCTGGTTCTACGGTTGTTTTTGTTACTCCTGTCCACAAGTAGCCAGAACGGTTCAGCTGGTTACTTTTTTCATCAATGAGTTCGATGTATTTTACATCTTTTACTTCCTCTCCGTTTTTGTCTTTAGTGCTTATTTCAACCATGTAGAATCCGGCAGGCCATGAGCCATGAACGATTGGCCATGAGCCATTCTCGTTAACTGAATCTGCTTTGCTAAATACTTGTTCGCCTTTTGCCCAACTCTTGTAATCACTCTCGTTATCATATTCATCATGAGGAAAGTTTTTGATATACTCCTCTTTACTCATTACAAACTGATCAGGTCTTTGCCAGAAGCGATTCCGAATCAAACGCTTTTCTTCTTTCAGCTTGCTGATGGTTACTTTTACGACAGCAGGTTCATATTCACCATTCATGTTTTGTGTCCGTATACTTAACGATTTTAAGCTATCTGCAAGCAAAATGGATGGAACATTTGCTATAAGCATCAGTGACTTATAGCTTACGGAAACAGATTTTTCACCGCTTCTTGTCTCTCCGTTTATATCTGTTACATCTGCATAAACCGTATAATCAAATACCGGCTCAAATTTTTTATCCACTTTTAAATCGGGGATCGCTTTGAATTCAACGATGAATTTCCCGTCTTTATCTGTTTTCGCTTCACCATGGGCGATTTCCATTTCATCGGAGGGGGGCTGCCACCAGCGCCAAAACAGCCAGGGGTAAATAAACCTTGGTTGTCGTACCACCCGGTATTTTACTGTGGCGCCGTCAATATTATTTCCGGCATAAGCTTTAGCAATACCGGTTACTTTTATCATGTCATTTACTTTATATGTGCCTTTTACAGTTTCGTAATCGACATAAAACTTTGGCCGCTTATATTCTTCCACCCTGAAACTGGCATTGCCTGCATCAGGTCTTGTATAAATATTAAATAAACCATTCAGGCCTGATTGTGGTAATTGGAACCTGCCACTAAAAGAGCCAAATTCGTTTGTTGTTATTGTTATTGTATCAAGGTTCTGGTAATTGGCATCTCTCAATATTACCTGTGTAGAATAATTGGCTTTTACACTGCCGGTTTTTTTGACTGTGTTTTTAGTGAGGACAATCCCTTTAAAAAATACAGTCTGGCCCGGACGGTAAATACTTCTGTCTGTAAAAAGATGGATACTTGTGTTTTCCTTTGCGTCTTCCGCTTGCGGATCCCTGTAATAGTAATAATCATATACAAAGTCATTCATAAAGAGCCTGTCGCTATTATGCGTTACATCAAGCAAGTAGGCATAGTTCCCATAATTCGTATTATCCCGTTTTCCTTTCTCCATACGGAAAAAGCCGTTATTGTCAGTCAGGTAGTTTTTTCCTTTTTCTTTTACATACTTACGCTGGTTGTAATCATACTTCTGTTCCCAAACCTGTACAGCTGCTTTGGCAAGCGGCTGGCCATTATCACGGTTCAATACAAAGAAATCATCACTGCTGTTTACATAGCTGATGGCTGATACATAAAACAGCCTTGCACCTATCAGGGCTTTTGGGGCATCGGGATTTTTTTCATTCGAGGCTACCAGGATATATTCGCCTGCGGGTAATGCATCAATTTTTATTTCTGTACTATGCGACTGCAGGTCATTGGTAGCTGGAAGAACTTGCTGCCAGTTTCGGATGGGTGTTGCTGCTATTATTGCCGGCCAGTACTTATCATCATATTGATTTTCCAGAAGTTTCTTGAGGTTCTCGTCCGCTTTTATAAGCCTCAGGTAAAGTGTACTGACATTTTTATAAGTAATCAATGACCTGAAAGGTTGACCTGGCAGGTTAACTTTCTCCATACTGAATTGAATGCTGCTGCTGTTGATCTCTTTTAACAGGTTATATGCGTTGATCTTGCCTTCCGAAGAATCTTTCTGTGCCAGTATTTTTTCACAGATCTCTTTTGCCTTTATCCGGCTGAAGCGCCAGGTGGTATCGCCATAAGGTTTATACTCATTGGCCTTCTCCCTGTGCCATTCAGCAAGCAGGTACCAGGCCTGCGAAGCAGCAGGAAGGGCTCCATATTGTTTTGCAATATGATTAATTGCGTTGAAGTACAGTTTATCCTTTTCAGGATGTGTTGATTTGTTTTTAATAAATTCAATTCTTTTCAGGTCAGCGTCAATCAATGCGTCCGGTTTTACATCCTTCAGGTGGAGGGCAATGAGTTGTTGATAAATCAGGAGAGCTTTGTGCGACAGGGATAATGAATCTTTTGTTGGAAATTTTTCCGTAATAAAATCAGCAGCCGGATCAAAGGCTGAAGCCTTGTCTATTTCAAAAGCATAAGCCGGTTTTTTGATATCTCTTTCATCATTTTCAAAATAACTTAATGCCCTGTGAGCAAGCACATCATATAAGGTGGGCCGCAGGTGTCTTACGTTTCCTTTAATGATTATAGCATCAAAAATATCCAGCCTTGTTTGTTGCAATAATTTTTCTTCTTTGATTGATTGCAGGTATAGTTCCCCGATCTTTATGTGGAAGTCTTCTGCATCCCAGGTCGTAATATCTTTTTTATCGAAATTGACTGTTTTGGTTCGGTTGTATAGTTTCCACCTGTTTTGCTGAAAATAGTTCCAATACATTGCCGCTTGCAGACTTTTGAGGATGGAGGCAGATGGTTCTTTACTTTGTGTAATTTCTTTTTCTACTTCTTCAATTGAAAGTATAGTATTATTTTCCCGGGTTTCATTCTGCAAGCTGGTCATATAAACCAATGACTTAATAACCTGGGCATCCTGCTTTTCTTTTTTAGCCAGGTCATATATTTTTTTAACTTCTGCCAGGGCAGACTTAGGCAACCCTTTTTTTGCAAAAAATTCTGCCTGCTTCCATTCTTTTTCATAATTCTTAACTGGTAACTGGCTATCGGCTTTCATAATAGTCAATATAAATAAGATAATGTTCAGGAAAAGGTGTTTAGCGGATTGCATTCTCATGCTATATATTTTTAGTACAAGGTAATCAAATTGAGGCGGTGTTAAGATGCCGGATATCATTCATTTTCATAAATATGATGTGATAGCAGCCCGGCTATTTTCTACGTTCCGGTTTATTTTATTTTTTTTGGCCTGACTAATGTGTACAAATTACAGGTGCTGAAATGCTTGCCGGTATTGGGTTCCTGCATATTCCTGCAAATTTTTATTTTGAAAGATTTTTTCCTTTAACATTTCGTTACGCTGAATTCTGGCATGGTGGCATGGCTTTGGAAATAACAGGTACAGAAACAAATTTTCAATAACCCTAAAACTTTAAGTCATGAAAAAAATCTTTACACTCTTTATTACTTCACTGTTTTCGCTGGCCGTAATGGCTTTTGATGGAAGCCGGCTCAGCATTTCCGCCGTGGCAAGCAGCCAGGAACTAAAGATTGAAGTAGATGGTAAAAGGTATACCATGAAGAATAATAACATCACACTTGGTTTTCTTGACCAGGGCAGGCATGATGTCAAAATTTACCGGGAAAGGAAAAGAAACGGTTTTGGATTTGGACGCCGTGAGATTATTTACGATAATACGGTATTTCTGAAAAGAGGTTTTCACCTTGATATTACCGTTAATCGTTTTGGTAAAGTATTGGTAGATGAACGCAGAATGGATGTAAATGACGAATGGTATAATGATGAGGATGAATATTATGATAACGGTGGCTGGGGTTATGGGTACAGCAATGTAATGACAACCCGTGAATTCAATGATGTAAAAGACCAGCTTCGCAAAGAATGGTTTGAAAACAACAGGCTGAACTCTGCCAAATTCATCATTGAAAAGAATAGCCTGACCACCTCACAGGTGAAGGAACTGATGCTGCTCTTTACTTTTGAAAATAACAGGCTTGAAATTGCCAAGTCGGCGTACAGAAAAACTGTAGACAAGCAGAATTACCTGAGTGTTAATGATGCACTGACATTCAACAGCAGCAAAGAAGAACTGGTCCGTTTTATCCGTGAATCCCGTGATCGCTGATGCTGACACACTATACACTGAGGGTTTAAAAAGAAATCCCCGTCCTGGCTAAGCCAGGACGGGGATTCTGCATTGAATATCGTGTAGTTATTTTTTTATTACTTCAGCCATTTTCTTACCAATATCAGCCGGGCTGCTTACCACATGAATGCCACATTCACTCATAATTTTCATTTTAGCTGCTGCTGTATCATCTGCACCGCCAACGATGGCACCGGCATGGCCCATGCGGCGACCGGGAGGTGCGGTTTGTCCTGCAATAAACCCAACCACCGGTTTTTTATTACCGGTTTCTTTTATCCAGCGGGCAGCTTCAGCTTCCATACCACCGCCTATCTCGCCGATCATTACTATAGCGTCAGTATTGGGGTCGTTCATGAAAAGCTCCACAGCTTCTTTGGTAGTGGTGCCAATTATCGGGTCGCCACCAATACCTACAGCGGTTGAAATACCCAAACCGGCTTTTGCCACCTGGTCTGCTGCTTCATAGGTAAGTGTTCCGGATTTTGACACGATTCCAATGCGGCCGGGTATAAATACAAAGCCGGGCATGATACCAACTTTACACTCACCGGCCGTAATAACGCCGGGGCAATTGGG
Organism: uncultured Chitinophaga sp.; assembly: GCA_964409055.1. Lineage (GTDB taxonomy): Bacteria > Bacteroidota > Bacteroidia > Chitinophagales > Chitinophagaceae > JJ008. Next base: position 12,580 of record CAYPBW010000017.1, read on the forward strand.
CCCAACGAGCCTGGTATTTTTGCCCTTGAGGTAATTCTTTACTTTAACCATATCCTGCACCGGAATACCTTCAGTAATACAAACTACCAGGCCAATACCAGCTTCAGCGGCTTCCATAATGGCATCTGCCGCAAAGGCCGGGGGAACAAAGATGATACTTACATCTGCCCCGGTAGCCTTTACACCCTCTGATACTGTATTAAAAACAGGCTTATCAAGATGCTTGCTGCCGCCTTTTCCCGGAGTCACACCCCCTGCCACATTTGTACCGTATTCGATCATTTGTGAGGCATGAAAAGTGCCTTCCGTACCGGTAAAACCCTGAACCAGGATTTTGGAGTTTTTATTTACAAGAATGCTCATATGCTATATAAAGTTGCCGCAAAATTAGGGGATTTGGGCCTTACCAGAAGCTGCAGGAAGCCTATTTCAAAAGGTTGCCCATGTTATCAAAATTCCGGTGATGTGGAATTTTCCCGGTTTCTTCCAAAACCCGCATGTCTTTAGCATCCTGCAGGAACTCTGAGGCAAAAATGAAGTCATTAAGCCGCTGGTTTTTGCTGAAAATGATCTCTTTATTATTGCCTTCCCATTCTTTTTGGCCCTGATACATGTACAGGATATAATTGCCTATTTCCATTACACTGTTCATGTCGTGGGTATTGACTACAGTGGTAATATTATATTCAACAGTGATTTCCCGGATAAGCTTGTCAATCACCAATGATGTTTGTGGGTCCAGCCCTGAATTAGGTTCATCACAAAAAAGATATTTTGGATTTAAAACGATGGCTCTTGCCAGGGCAACTCTTTTTTTCATCCCGCCACTTAGTTCGGCCGGGTATTTTCGGTTAGCGTCTGCAATATTTACCCTTGCCAGCACCTCATTCACACGGTCCAGTTTCTTTTTATGGCTCCAGTCGGTAAACATGCTTAGCGGGAACATTACATTTTGTTCTACCGTAAGGCTGTCAAACAAAGCAGACCCCTGGAATAACATGCCAATCTCTTTCCTGATCTCCGTTTTTTCTTCACCTTTCATAGCAGTGAAATTTTGACCGCCATATAATACCTCACCTTTATCCGGTTCAAACAAACCCACCATACACTTCATCAGCACCGTTTTACCGCTGCCACTGCTTCCGATTATCAGGTTGCACTGGCCTGCTTTCATTACGGCACTAACATCATGTATGACTGTTTTGTCACCAAAACTCTTTTGTATGTTCTTTACTTCAATCATTTATTCTGTTATAACAACAATGCTGACAGAATATAATCAGCAAATAATATCAGGATACAGCTAACCACCACGGCTTTTGTACTGGCCCGTCCTATCTCCAATGCACCGCCTTTTACATAATACCCATAAAAGGCAGGGACGCTGGAAATAATAAATGAAAAAACATAAGCTTTGATGAGGGCAAAAATTACATTGTAGGGAACAAAAAATTCCAGTAATCCTTTGTCGTAAACACTGCCGGATATTATGCCGGATGCCACACCGGCTAACCTTCCACCCCAAATGCCAAGCGCCATTGCGATAACAACCAATAACGGTATCATCAGCAAAGCAGCAACAATCTTAGGCAGGATCAGGTAAGCTTTTGTATTAATACCCATTATCTCCAGGGCATCAATTTGTTCACTTACTCTCATATTTCCCAATTCGCTGGCAATACGACTGCCAGCCACGCCTGCCAGCACTATACAGACAAGGGTAGGGGCAAATTCCAGAATAACCGTATCCCTTACTATCTGTGCAATGGTTGATTGAGGAATCAATGGGCTCACTAACTGGTAAGCTGTTTGAATAGTCGATACAGCACCGATAAATACTGAAATTATGGCGACAATGCCCAAAGAACCAAAACCAATTTCGGTACACTGATGAACAAACTCTTTCCAATACATTTTGTGATTTTCCGGTTTGGAAAACATGCCTTTGATCATCAGAAGGTAACGTCCTATATCACTGAATATCGTCATGCGTTAATTAAGGCTGTAAAATACTAAATGTAAAATGGACAGCCATACAAAAAATCCCCATTTCAAACGGGGATTTTTCAGCGTTAAATAGTCTTGCTGACTTTCCGGAACCGTTTCCACCAGGGAGAATGCTGAACAATCTCCTGTGTGGATGTTTTACTCTTGATCTGTGCATCTACTACAGCAATAAGTGCCATATTGAAAATACTGCGAACAGAACTTCCTAATTGAAGCACATGAACCGGTTTTTTCAAACCAAGTAATACGGGACCTACAGCATCAGCTGTATCAAGTTCCTTCATCAGGTTATAAGCAATATTACCGGATGCCAGGTTAGGGAATATCAATGTATTAACTTCCTGGTCAACTAATTCGCTGAAGGGATAATTCTCTTTGATAAGTTCGTTGCTGAAGGCCACACTTGCCTGCATTTCTCCATCTACAATGAGCGAAGGCATTTTTTGTTTAACTATTTCCCGGGCATGGGCCACCAATTTAGCTTCCTGCGAATTACTACTGCCGAAATTGGAATAGCTGAGCATGGCAATTCTCGGTGTGATATTAAAGTGTTTCACTTCCTTAGCTACCATCAGTGTGATTTCTGCCAGCTCCTCGGCTGTTGGATTGAAGTTAACAGTAGTGTCAGCCAAAAATAAAGGCCCTTTCTTGGTCAGCATGAGATACATGCCGGCAATTTTTTTCACTCCTTCTTCTGTGCCGATTGTTTGCAGCGCCGGGCGAATGGTATCCGGGTAATTTTTGGCTAAACCAGATATCATGGCATCTGCATCACCACACTCCACCATCATACAACCAAAATAGTTCCGGTCCTTCATTATCTTCTTCGATTCATATGCGTTGAATCCCTTACGGCCTCTTTTTGCAAAGAATATTTCTGAGTATTTGTTTCTTTTTTCTTCCATCTCATCACTGCGGGGATCAAATATGGGCAGATCAGACAGATCTATTGAATTGGCTTCTGCCATTGTTTTGATCTTATTCACATCGCCAAGTAAAATGGGATAACCAACACCTTCATCATAAACGATCTGTGCGGCTTTAAGAATCTTTACATTATCTGCTTCTGCAAATACAATCCGTTTTGGATCTCGACGGGCCTTATTACCAATTGCTCTCATTACCTGGTTGTCCAATCCGAGACGTTTGTTCAGCTGGTTTATATAATTATCCCAATGGTGTATAGGGTGTTTGGCCACTCCGCTTTCCATAGCAGCCCTTGCCACAGCTGGTGCTACAGTTGCCAGCAATCGGGGATCCAGCGGTTTGGGAATAATATAATTAGGACCAAACGTAATATTAGTTTCATTGTAAGCCATATTCACAATATCAGGTACCGGTGTTTTGGTCAATTCGGCAAGGGCTTTTACTGCCGCCAGTTTCATTGCTTCATTGATCTGCTCCGCTCTTACGTCTAATGCACCCCGAAAAATGTAAGGGAAGCCCAATACATTATTCACCTGGTTGGGGTAATCACTGCGGCCGGTGGCCATAATGATGTCTTTCCTTGCTTCTGTGGCTTCTTCCCAGCTGATCTCAGGATCAGGGTTTGCCATGGCAAAAACAATCGGGTGCCTGGCCATGCTTTTTACCATGTCACCATTAAGCACACCGCCTTTGCTCAGTCCTATAAAAACATCAGCATCCTTCATGGCTTCTGCAAGCGAAACATTTTTTCCGGCTGCGATGAATTCTTTTTTCAGTTCATCAAGATCTGTTCTGCTTTCATGTATCAGCCCTTTACTGTCAAACACCCTGAAATTTTCCCTTTTGGCACCTAATGCTATATACAATTTCATACAGGATATGGCAGCGGCCCCGGCACCGTTGACCACAAACTTCATTTTATCCAGTTTCTTCTTCTGCAATTCAGCCGCATTGAGTAATGCTGCTGCACTGATGATAGCAGTACCATGCTGGTCATCATGCATGATAGGGATATGTAATTGCTCTTTCAGTTTTTTTTCTATGTAAAAACATTCTGGTGCTTTGATGTCCTCCAAATTGATACCTCCAAAAGTGGGCTCCAGTGCTTTTACAATTTGTACGAATTTCTCAGGATCTTTTTCATTGATCTCAATATCAAAAACATCAATGTCAGCAAATATTTTAAACAATACTCCTTTCCCTTCCATCACCGGTTTGCCGGCTTCCGGTCCGATATCGCCCAAACCGAGAACGGCTGTTCCGTTGCTGATTACGGCAACAAGGTTTCCTTTGGCAGTGTATTTATAAACGTTTTCGATGTTTTCGGCAATCTCCAGGCAAGGTTCAGCAACGCCGGGAGAGTAGGCGAGGGAAAGATCTCTTTGTGTTTTGGCTTCTTTGGTAGGGATTACTTCAATTTTTCCAGGTCTTCCTTTTGCGTGGTATTCGAGGGCCTGTTGTTTGCGCAATTCGTTATGCATAAAACTTATTTAATGTTCATCTTACTTCACATGACTATTCAAACGGGTGTGCAAGGTACAAAATATCTGACCGGCGGTTTTTTGAGGGTAGAAAACGTTGTTTTCATTAGTGGTTATACTTCAAGAGAACTTCCCAGCCAGGCCATCATGCCCATGCCGGTTTCAATGGCAGATTCATCAATATTAAAAACAGGCGTATGCACACCGGCAGTTATTCCTTTAGCTGTATTCATGGTGCCGAGGCGATAAAAGCAAGCCGGTATTTGCTGTGCATAATAACCAAAGTCTTCTGCTCCCATCCGAAGTTCTGTTTCACTCACATTTTCTGCACCCATGTACTCCTCTGCTTTTTTACGGGCATTGGCATTTACTTTTTCGTTATTCATTACACAGGGATAGCCCACATCAATGTGCAGGTCAGCCGTACCGCCCATAGAGGACACAAGGTCAGTTGTTATTTTTCGAATAAGCTCATGAGCTTTGAAACGCCATTCTTCATCCATGGCCCTGAAGGTTCCCATCAGCTTTACTTCATTGGGAATAACATTTGTTGTATTACCGCCATTAAAAGAAGTAATCGAGAGCACTGACGGATTGAACGGGTTATTATTTCTGCTTATCAGTTGCTGTAAGGCAATTACCAACTGAGAACTGATCAATATAGGATCAACCGTAAGGTGAGGAGAAGCGGCATGACCGCCCTTGCCTTTTACCGTTATATATATTTCATCAGCGCTGGCCATTACTTTGCCGCCACGAAAACTAAGTTGTCCCACTTCTAAAATTGTATTGACATGCAATGCCAAAATAGCCTGTGGTTTTGGGTTTTCCAGCACCCCGTCTTTGATCATCAGGGAGGCGCCGCCGGGGTTCTTTTCTTCACCGGGCTGAAAGATCAGTTTCACCGTTCCTTCCCATTCGTCTTTTAACTCAGCAAGGATTTTGGCAGCACCCAGCAGGCAGGCCGTATGCACATCATGCCCGCAGGCATGCATCACGCCTTCATTTTTCGATTTATAAGGAATATCATTTTCTTCTTTGATCGGCAACGCATCCATATCGGCCCGGAGGGCAATGATACGGCTATCAGGATTTTTACCTTTGATCAGTCCCACTACACCGGTGGTGGCTTTTACTTCAAAAGGAATCCCGAATGCTGCCAGCTTTCCCTGTACAAATTGGGAAGTTTCAAATTCCTGGTAGCTCAGTTCGGGGTGGGCATGTAAATGCCTGCGGATATCAATAAACTCTGATGCGTATTGTTGGGCTAGTTTCTTTATTCTGGACTGCATTTGGCAAAAATAACATTTCAGGGGAAAGACGATTAACCATATGAAACAAAAGCCATGCTGTCTGGCATGGCTTAACAACGTTCTAAAGGCTTTTATGGTTGAATATCATCTTCTTCGCCTCTTCCTGGTTTTACCTCAATAATATCCTTCATGATGAAAACACCCTTTGGAAAGTAAACATTCAATCTTTTTTGATAGGTCTCTGCATCTTTCCGGTCTTTGAAATTGCCGGCTTTCACCCGGAAGTAAGGAGACTGGTACCAGAGATAGGCTTTCAGTTCAGGAAAGTAAGTGTAGACTTTTGTTTTAGCCGCAATGGCTTCATCCCTGTTATTGGTGCTGATGATCATCAGGCGAAAACCCTTATCGGTACGACGGCCATCTCGGCTGGTTACTTCATTAATGGTAGCCTGCTTTTTTACCAGCAAATCAAGACGGGGATCTTTATGTACAATTACAGAATTACTATCAACAGGTTGGGGCGCAGTCGTATCCACTTGTCCAAAGGCTGTACTTACCAGGAAAATGAAAATAACAGAAAAGGTGAATTTCATATACATATTAAGGTTCAAATATCTTACCAATTTAGTAGTTTATGTTTAATGTTATTTTAGTTTTAAGAGCTATCTGTTCTTTTAGAAATCTTCTTTTTGCAGAACATCAAACATTAAACTTGAAACTTTAAACAGTTTTTTAATAGCCGCCCCCTGCTCCGGCAATATTTTCTACCGGGTGCCAGGTTGTTTTTATTTCCT
>CAYPBW010000017.1:19141-27236 GCA_964409055.1 uncultured Chitinophaga sp.
CCGCCCCCTGCTCCGGCAATATTTTCTACCGGGTGCCAGGTTGTTTTTATTTCCTGGGTATCCATGATAAAGTAGGGCGATTGTCCTTCTTCACTGTACCAGTTTACTTTATCATAGAAAAAGATACGTTTGAGGTTGGTGGCGGATTTTTCCCGCATCATTTTCTGTGTATCAGAATTGATTTCACTATAAATGGTTGCATTCACATCCATATGGTCTGTAAACCAGGTGGCCAGCTCCGAAGGTTTGCCTGTTAAAATATTAACAACGCCACCGGGCAGGTCAGATGAGTTCAATACTTCTGCAAATGTTACGGCACAAAGCGGCTTTGTTTCGGAGGCCAGCACTACACAGGTATTGCCACCGGCAATGACAGGTGCAATAACAGATACCAGTCCAAGCAGGGAATCATTTTGCGGAGCAATAATGGCTACCACACCAGTAGGTTCGGGAACAGAAAAATTAAAATGCGAACTGGCCACCGGGTTAACGGCGCTGAACAGTTGCTGAAACTTATCACACCAGCCGGCATAATAGATCAACCTGTCTATGGCAAGGTTCACTTCTTTTTCTGCTTTCGCTTTGGTAGCATCCTGCTGTACCAGTTCTTCGATGAACTGTGCTTTTCTTCCCTCCAGCATTTCAGCCATACGATACAATATCTGGCTGCGGTTAAAAGCGGTACGGCCGCTCCAGCCGCCAAAGGCAGTTCTTGCAGCCACTACGGCATCCCGGAAATCTTTGCGGGAGCTTAGGCATACATTGGCCAGTTTTTTTCCGGCTGCATTGGTGGGTATATAATAACGGCCCGATTCCGTTCTCGGGAATTGCCCGCCGATGTAAATTTTATAGGTTTTTAAAACCTCTAATCTTTTAAAAGAAGTTTTTTTCTCTAAGCCGTCTTCGCTAATGATAAGCGAAGATTTTTTAATTGTCTTTTCCATATTTTTTGCCACTGAATCACTGAGGCACAGAAAAATTTCAGTGTTTCTGTGTCTCAGTGGCTTTTTTAATTAATAATATTCACATAAGCAGAAAGCCCATGCAAACCTCCCTCTCTTCCGAAACCACTTTCCTTATAACCGCCGAAAGGCGATGTAGGATCAAACTTGTTAAATGTATTGGCCCACACCACACCTGCCCGCATACGTTTGGTCATATTAAAGATTTTTGATCCTTTATCGGTCCACACACCGGCACTCAAACCATAAGGCGAGTTGTTCGCTTTCTCAATCACTTCATCATCTGTTCTGAAAGTCAGGATGGCCAATACCGGCCCGAATATTTCTTCCTGTGCTATACGGTTGCTTTGCGCCACATTGGTAAACAGGGTAGGGCGGCAGAAAAATCCTTTGCCCGGCAGTTTGCAACTGCTCTCATACATTTCGGCACCTTCCAGTTTACCTATCTTAATGTATTTGTGAATGGTTTCTAATTGTTGTTTGGAATTGATAGCGCCGATATCCGTATTCTTATCCAGTGGATCACCCACTATCAGCGATTCCAGTCGGTCTTTTAATTTTCTGATCACTTCTTTTGCTACAGATTCCTGTACATACAACCTTGAACCTGCACAGCATACATGACCCTGGTTAAAGAAAATGCCATTGATTACGCCTTCCACGGCCTGGTCAATGGGTGCATCTTCAAAAATGATATTGGCTGCTTTGCCTCCTAACTCTAAGGTTACTTTTTTGTTAGTACCGGCAATGGCCCGTTGAATAATTTTTCCAACATCCGTTGAACCGGTAAAAGCAATTTTATTTACATCCGGATGATTAACGATGGCCGCACCGGTGGAACCTGCACCGGTAATAATATTCACTACACCCCGAGGGAGATCTGCTTCCTGTATTATCTCCGCTAATTTCAAAGCAGTAAGGGGAGTGGTTTCAGCCGGTTTCAGTACAACAGTGTTGCCAGTAGCCAGTGCCGGTGCAATTTTCCACGCCGCCATCAGCAAAGGAAAGTTCCAGGGGATGATCTGACCCGCCACACCCAATGGTTCCGTTCTCCTGTTGGGGAAAGCATATTCCAGTTTATCTGCCCAGCCGGCATAGTAAAAGAAATGATTGGCGGCAGTGGGCACATCAAAGTCGCGGCTCTCCCTGATGGGTTTGCCTCCGTCTAATGACTCAATGATGGCCAGTTCCCTTGCTTTCTCCTGCACCATCCGGGCAATACGGAAAATATACTTAGCCCTTTCTTTGGCCGGCATTTTCTTCCACACTTTTTCGTAGGCATTTCTTGCAGCCACCACAGCTTTGTTTACATCGGCTTCATTCGCCTCCGCTACTTCACTCAGTTTTTCTTCGTTGGCAGGGTTGATGGTATTAAAGTATTTTTTTGACAATGGTTTTTGCCATTCTCCGTTAATAAACAAATCATATTGTTTGTTAATCGTAGCGGCACTCTTGCTTTCCGGTGCCGGGGCATAGCTCCAACCGGTATCAAATTTTAGTTTGATGGTGCTGCTTTTTTTGAAAGGATTTTTTTTTGTTTTTACTGCCATGGTATATTTATTAACCCAACTGTGAGCTTCTATCATCTCTTGTTGCCTGCCTGCTGGTAGGCAGGCAACGTACTCTCAAAGGAACTTTAATACTATTGATCAACCGGGCTATAAGCCGCTTAGAACATAAGTTGCTGCGAAGCTTGGGATTTCGCAGTGATTTCTATGCACTATAATGTTGTTTAGTAATCAAGCCAGAGTCCACAATGAATATATTTGCGAAAAATGTTAATCTAAGTCTCAAAATTAGATGTAAAATAATTACTATTTTTAAAGGAAAAATTCTTTTGTTGAGAAAATATTTTTACATTATTTATTTAATGCTGCATGCGACATCTTCGAAAGCCCAGTTACAAACAGCATGGCCTGTAAACCAGTTATCAAATATCGGACAGAATTATGCCAGTTTTCATCACAACCTTCTTGCAGAGGTGAATTATACACCAAAAAAAATACAATCAGGGTTATTCAATTATGTTAACTGGGAAAATCCCCCTCCTGATAACAGAATATCCATGAAAGGGCTTTCCCGTCTGAATTACAGGGATGGAATCTGGTTGAGAAATTCATTTATATTTCAACGTGGTAGTAGCATCAATGTTTTTTCCCTAGGTACATTGGGTGCAGCATACGCAATCAGTTATGATACTGATACTGCCGACAATTATTATGTATTATTTGATTTGATAAATATTAACTGGACACCTCAAAATCCATGTTGTTTTAATCCCGCTGATAGTACGCAAATAATGATTTGCAAATACACATCAAACGGAACGATGGTGTGGTATAAAAAATATGGAGGGAGCAGTGCCGAGTATGGGGTTAAAATAAGGCGTAGTGTTAACGGAGATTTATTAGTGGTGGCTGAAACACAATCAGGCGATGGGGATGTGACTGGTTATTCAGGGGGCAAGGATATCTGGCTGCTTAAACTTAATGCGCAAGACGGGAATATCATTTGGAAAAAAACAATAGGAAGTGATAAAGATGAGGAAGCAAAGGATATTGAGATACATCAGGATGGTTCAATGATTATCGCCGGTTCAGCAGAGAGTTCAACTCTTTTTCCGTCCAGTTATGCAGGAAAAAATGCATTTGTGCAGAAACTTGACGCTAACGGCAACCCAGTATTTACACAGGTTTTCGGCGGTGACGGACATGATGTTATTGAGGCGATCTCACTTACCCCGACAGGCTTTGTTTCACTTTCAAGCTCTACATCCACCAACGGTACTTTCCCATCAAATGCTGGCGGCAGGGACATTTACGTCATGAATCATAACGCAACCGGCAACACAATTTGGAGCAAACATTATGGAAACACCCAGGATGATGAACCGGGTGATATTGTATATATTTCTTGCGAAAGCAGGATTTTTGCCAGCTACGCCAAAGAATTCAATAACAACACATATTTTAATTCTTCGCCCCCGGTTCCAATTTTTGCCCAAAGGGCGGGGGTTCGGATAGGATTGAATTTAAATGCAACCGAATTTTTTTATATGGAGGATGCCTTTAATTATCCAAATATGAGTTCTAACGGCGATGATGGGTTTAACTATAGAATTTATGCAAGTATAGATACAAACGATAGAGGTGGTATTTTGACAGGTGGATTCACACACTTTAAGTGGGGTACTTCTGTAATACCTGGCGTAAATGGGACGATTTCCAGGAGTTTCGATTTGACAAATTTTGGTGATCCCTTACGGTTTGAAATCTTAGACACAAGTATTTGTAAAGGAACACCAATTTTTGGTATCAATTATAATGCGGATACTACATTTTATGACACTTTAAGAAACCATTGCAACGTAGATACACTAATTATCAAAAAGACAATAAGAGTAATCAACTCAGATGATTCAGTACGTAATAATGATACGTTGGTATGTTATGGACAAATCTATAAGGGGCAGCCTGTATATGCGAGTTTTACTGACAGGGATACTACTGTGCTAAACACTATTTGCGGGCCCAAGAACCACATCGTCCTTACCAATGTAATTGTACCTCCTCCGATAACTGCTGGTTTAGGTCCCGATACTACTTTTTGTCCCCCTGGCGGAATGCTCAATGTCTCGCTTACAGGGGCTTCTTATTTGTGGTCTAATGGTTCAACCTCATCTTCCCAGTATATTTCAAGTTCAGGATTATACTGGGTTGAAATAACTGATTCAAACCAGTGCACAAAAAGGGATACAGCAGTGGTTACAATTTCTGATATTTATTTACAAATTTGGAATGACACAACTATTCAATTGGGAAGTTCAGTTACCCTGCTGCCACAAACCAACGGGAGCATTTTATGGCAACCGAACCCTTTCCTGAGTTGCTTTAGTTGTTCCAGTCCGGTAGCAAGTCCTGCTGAAACGACACTGTTTTATTTAAGCTCCACAAAGGGAGACTGTATTTTGTCAGATTCCGTACTGGTAGTCATAAACAAGGGATTTTATTTTTATATCCCCAATGCATTTACTCCAAATAATGACGGGCTTAACGACTTCTTCGGACCAATCGCCAATCTTATTTCTGATTACACTATGACAATATATAACAGGTGGGGGCAAAAGATATTTCAGACGATCAGTCTTGCTAAAAACTGGGATGGTAAATTTTTAGGTGTACCACAGGATAGTGGTGTCTTTGTTTATACAGTTAGCTTTAAAGACCCTGACAAAAAAACTCACTTTTATAAAGGATCATTCACTTTAATCAGGTAGAGATATAGAAAGACTCAGAACCATAGGATAGAGGCCACAAAGAACATTGGTATTGCGAAGTCAGAGACTTTGTAAAGCAGCCGTTTTGTTTACTTTTTGCCTTTGGAGTAAAATTAATCCACCGAAAAATAATTTGCACTCTGGTACTGTCCCGTCTTCAGTTTCACAATCTGCATCAGCACATCATTGGCCAAACTACTGGCGCCAAAGCGGAACCATTCATTATTCAGCCAGTCCTCGCCCAGCACTTCTTTCACCATTACCAGGTAGTGCAAGGCCAGTTTTGATTTGGAAATACCTCCCGCCGGTTTCATTCCTATCATTTTGCCGGTTTTATAATAAAAGTCACGGATTGCCTCCAGCATTACCAGTGTTACAGGCATTGTTGCTGCTGGTTGTATTTTACCCGTAGAGGTTTTAATAAAATCAGCCCCGGCATGCATGGCAAGATCGCTGGCCCGGCGAACTTTATCAAAAGTGCCCAGTTCACCTGTTTCCAATATCACTTTTAGTCTCGCATCACCACAGGCTTCTTTGATGGCGGCTATTTCATCAAACACAAAATTATATTCACCGGCATGAAATTTTCCGCGGCTGATCACCATATCCACCTCATCTGCTCCTTCATTCACCGCATATTTAGTATCCCTGATTTTTACATCTCTTGGCGCCTGCCCGCTGGGAAAAGCAGTGGCCACAGATGCAACATTTATTCCGGATCCTGCTAATGCTTTTTTGGCCACTTTCACCATACTGGGGTACACACAAACCGCGGCAACAGTGGGAATGCCGGGTACGGCATCATGGGGATGCATGGCCTTGTAGCATAGCTGTTTTACTTTTCCCTCTGTATCCTTTCCTTCAAGGGTGGTAAGATCAATCATGTTCAGCACCAGTTTGAGACCATTCATTTTCGCCTCATTCTTAATGCTTCTTTTGGTAAACCTTGAGGCTCTTTCTTCCACCCCCACCTGGTCTATCCTGGGAGTGAGGCTGAAATCCGGTAAAACACTTATTAATTTGGCCACTGCCATAGTGAAATAATTAGTTTCCAAAGATAACCAAAGTTTTCAGGAAAGGATTGTTGCCGGATTTACGTCAAATCCAACCTTTCGTCCTTTTATTTATTATTATCAACGACCGGATTACGTTAAATTCGGTCTTCTTTAAAAACAAAAATTGCAATGAGAAAACCCAACACCTGGTTGGCGATGGTATGTAGCATTTTCTTCAGTTTACCACTCTGGGCCCAACCTACTTTTCCCGAAAATGGCGTAGCCGACCCGCGGCATGGCCACTATGCATTTACGAATGCAACAATTGTAAAAGATGCCGGCACCACTTTGACCAATGCCACCCTTGTTATTAAGGATGGCAAAATTGTGGCTGTAGGCAGCAACCTGAAAGTTCCGGCAGGAGCTGTAGAAGTGGATTGTAAAGGCAAATTCCTTTATCCATCCTTTATTGACATTTATGCAGACTATGGCACACCTGCTGCCCAGCGTACTACTGGTGGCGGCTTTGGGGGATTTACCCCAGGCCAGCAAGCACAACTAAGCACTAATACAAAAGGTGCTTATGGCTGGAACCAGGCGATTAAAAGTGATGTAGATGCCTACAAAGTATTTGCAGTTGATGATTCAAAAGCAAAGACTTTAAGAGATGCAGGATTTGGTACGGTGTTAACCCATGTAAAAGATGGGATTGCCCGTGGTACTGGTACAGTTGTTACCCTGGCCAATGAAAAGGAAAATCTGGTAATGCTGAAAGAGAGAGCCTCCGCTCATTATTCTTTCAGCAAGGGGACTTCTACACAAAGTTACCCAGGCTCAATGATGGGAATGATTGCCCTGCTTCGTCAAACCTACCTGGATGCGCAGTGGTATAAACAAAGACCGGCTGCAGAAGGAATCAACCTGAGTTTGCAGTCATGGAATGATAACCAGGGACTGCCTCAAATATTCGAAGCCAATGATAAGTGGAATAACCTCCGTGCCGACAGGATCGGTGATGAATTTGGTGTACAGTATATCATAAAGGGTGGCCAGAACGAATACCAGCGGATTAAGGAGATGAAGGCTACCAATGCCACTTTCATCCTGCCATTGAATTTTCCTCAGGCACAGGATGTGGAAGACCCCAATGAGGCAAGATTTGTAGCACTTACGGATATGAAACATTGGGAACTGGCTCCTGCTAATGCAGCGGCTTTTGAAAAGGCAGGAATTCCTTTCTGTTTGACAACAGCAGATTTGCGTGACGTAAGATCATTCTGGTCCAGCCTTCGCAAAGCGATGGAGTATGGACTCAGCGAGACAAAGGCGATGGAAGCACTTACTAAAACCCCGGCGTCTATCCTGGGTGTTTATGATAAAGTCGGCAGCCTTGATGCCGGCAAACTGGCCAATTTTGTCATTACCAACGGGCCTATATTCAGTGAAAAAACTGCTATACTTTTTAATTACGTTCAAGGAATAAAATACACCGTAAAAGAAGAAAATCTTATTCCCGGAACCTACAACCTTGCTATCAATACTCCTTCGGGAACGGAAAGCTATACACTGGATGTAAAGAGCAGCAGTTCTGCTACGATGTTTGCCAAAGACACCCTGAATGCAAAATTTACACAGGATGGCAAGATGATAAAACTGAACTATGCACCAATGACAAGGCGTATGCGTCCGCAAGGGGCGACAGATGGACAAAGACCCCCAATGGGTGCCGGTGGTTTTGGCCGGGGTGGAGCAACCGATCAAACATTACCTGCTAATGCCGCAAGGTTAAGTGGTGTAAATAATGGGAAAGAATGGAATGGAACAGGAATTGATTCTTTAGGCAATTCACTCACCTGGACTGC
>CAYPBW010000018.1:0-26910 GCA_964409055.1 uncultured Chitinophaga sp.
GCAATCATCCACTCCTTCTTATTTAGCACCAAAAACTTCAGTGCCTAAAGTAGTGGAGCATACACCTTCGGCTGATTTTGTGGCCAGCGATACATCTAACTTAAAAGTGGGGCAAAAAGTAGAACATCAAAAGTTTGGATTTGGAGAAGTATTAAAAATGGAAGGGGCAGCACATAATCCCATTGCCACTGTAAAGTTTGAGCACAACGGTGAAAAAAAGATCATGCTGAATTATGCGAAACTGAAAATCATTGAGTAAGATTATTATCACTCAATTGTCATAAAAAATCCCAAATATTTTTTTCACCGGTATTAAACCTGTTGGTACAGTGTTTGTCTATTTAGCACTGTTCGGGTTAGTTTTCCGGACAAAGCCACCGAATACCACCGCAAAGTTCTTGAGAATCAATTTCTCAATCGAAGGCTCATTAATCAATCTATAGAACCGGATTTAATGTATGTAACAGATTTAGATCTGTACAGTATAAGTATTTTATTTATTCACCTAAACACAATTAGCTATGAAGACGATTCAAAAACCAATGATGCTCAGTCTCGCCACATTTATTTCGGCCATCGCATTTGGCCAGTTAGGACTGGGTGTCACTTCTACCACCCAGGCTGCTGTAAATACTACAGCCGCTACTGCCGGGGTAATCAATGCCACCACAGCAGCAACATCAGCTTCTGTACAAGCCACAAAAGCAACCGTAAATGTGGCAGTGACTAAAGTTGCTGATGTGAAAGCTACTACTGTTAATACAGCAGGTGCTGCAGTTGACCTGACAACAAAAGCTGCAACAGGTATTAAAAATGAAGTAAAGAGGAATTCGAATGTAAGTACAGGTGTTTCTGTCAGTGGTAATGCCAATACCAATACTGGTATACAGGCACAGCAAGGAGCAGGTACAGTTCAGCTGGCTTCCGGATCATCAGCTTCTGTTAATGCAAATGCCGGAGCAACGATTAATGGAGGTGCACTAATTGACAAAACAGAAAAAACATCTTCCAATGTTCTCGCAGCAGCAGAAAATAAAACAGCCGCGGCTGTTCAAAAAGGGAAAGAGGTCAAATCTGCTGCGGTCACAGAAGTGAAGTCAGGAGTGCAAACAGCAACTTCTGTGAAGCCCGAGGCTAGTGCCACTGTTGCGGCAGAAGCAAAAACAGCTACCAATGCAACGATTAATAAGCAGTAATCTGTAACCTTCTCTATAAGTGCGGGCTGCCTGTATGATTCCATAACAGTAACGTTTATAGCAGCGGGCAGGCAGCCCCTTTTTAAAAACTGCATATGAAAAAGATTTTTTTTCAAGTCATGCTCTTTGCACTATTTGTAATAGTAAAACCGGTGAAGGGACAGAATGATTCTGTTGTTACAAAGGCTGATAATATTCAGTTCAAGCTGGGTACTTATTATAACAGCAATCTTCATTACTATGGACGGACAGACAGTTTAAGAAGCAGTGCTGTTTTTCCGGTTGCAGAAATTTGGGTAAAAGAACATTTTTATATTAATGCAGCCCCTGTATTTGTCAATAATGCAGTTTCCAGTTTTGAGTATGCAGGAAGTGTTGTTACAGCCGGCTATTTCTTCCGTAACAGCAAATGGGCTGGCAATACTTTTTTCACCATGCCAGTTTACAGGGAAAGTAGTCAATTGGTGCAATCAGCACTAAAATGGCAGACTGCTACCAGCTTTTCCAGGCTCAGCAAGTGGCTGAACCTGTCGATGGGAGCAGATATCAAATACAGTGATAAAATTGATTATGGGGCAACTGCTGCTATTGACCACTTATACCGTAAACAGGTTGGCGGAAACTCGGTATTGGTTATAAATCCGACGGTTACAATGAATATGGGCACTCAGCATTTTACCCAGACATCTTACAAGCAGACGGGTATACTGAACCTGCCCGGAAGCCAGCAAACTGTGACAGAAGAGGTGAACCGGTTTGTTATTTTGTCTTATGAAATGACAGCCCCGGTAATTTTTGCAAAAGGAAAATTTCAGCTAATCGTTATACCGGCATATGTGGTTCCACAAAACCTGGTAGTTGTTCCTAACCGGCCGGATCTTTCAGAAAGAGGCCGCAACATATTCAACATAACGACCGGGTTAAAACTAACGTTATAGTAGTGTTATTCTGAATTAACATTTTACAACCGGCCGGGTGTCTATTTTTGCTGTCATAAATTTTCGACAGCAAACCACCACCAATGCTTTCCCGCCGCCGGAAAAATAAATTACGCCGCCTGCTGCTTATGGCAATAGGTATTGCTGTTTTACTAACGGGCAGTTGGTTGTTCTGGCAATGGAAAACATATCGTAAAGCCAGGTCTGTACGCTATCCCGAATTCGGAATTATCATTCCCGGAGGTTATACTATTCACGGCATTGATGTTTCCAAATATCAGTCTTCTGTTGCCTGGGAGGAAGTAAAGACAATGAATGTGCAGGATATTCAGTTGGGTTTTGTATTCATTAAGGCTACAGAAGGTATTGGCAATACAGATCCTTATTTCAAACGAAACTGGAAAAAGTCAAAAGATGCCGGAATATTCCGCGGAGCCTATCATTTTTTTATTGCATCGAAAGATGGCCGCATGCAGGCAGAGAATTTTATTGATAAAGTGAAACTGGAACCCGGCGACCTGCCACCTGTACTGGATGTAGAACAGTTGAATGGCACTTCACCGTTACAACTAAGAACAGAGGTAAAAAAATGGCTGACAATTGCCGAAAACCATTATGGTGTTAAACCAATCATTTATACGAACGTAGATTTTTATAACCGTAACCTTGGCAGTGAGTTTGACGGATACCCCCTTTGGGTGGCACATTATTATCAGCCGGAGCAACCCCGCATCAGCAGGGGCTGGATCTTCTGGCAGCACAGCGATGAAGGAAGGGTGAATGGCATCGTTTCACCTGTAGATTTCAATGTTTTTAACGGTGATTCTTCGGACTTTAAAAGCCTGTTGTTTCGTTAAACAAACAATTGCCTGCCTTTGAAATAATGTACCTTTCCGGCTTAACAATTAGTAATGGAGCAAGGATGGGATCCGGAGGTCAAAAAATTTTTTCTGCGGATCATTAATACTGTTTCCTGGGGCCTGTTATGGCTGATGGCCTGCGCTACAGCTGGTTTGTACTTCCAGTTAGCCTATGAACGGGGCATTTATACAATTATTTTTTATGTATTGATGGCAATTACATTCTTTTTACTGCTCCGCTACTTTTTCAAAATATGGAAGAACGACCTGAAATGAACGAATGCTAACTGCTGTGGTCGCTGACAATGACCCATTTTCCCCTGATCTTCCTGAACAAAAGTGTATAATGCCCGCCTGCATCGCCAACCGATCTTTTGAGAAACCATTTCCCGGTAACATGATAGTATTTAGCGGAAAGTCTATTAACCTGGATAATGGTGAATGTAAGTTTACCCATAGCCACAGTATCCGGGTATCCTTTTTTGTAATTGTTGAGTGTGTTGGTCCAGCCATAGGTAACACCACTTTTCCCAATGAACATAAGTGAGTCATTTTCCCAATAGCCATTCATGAATGCATCAATATCTCCCCGGTTCCAGGCCTTGGTTTGCCTGTCTAAAATACCAAGTATAATTTTCTCCTGTTTGCTCTGGGCTAGTATGGAAATGCCGAAAAACAAGAAAGCAATGAAACAAGAATACTTTTTCATGTAGAGAGTAATTAAAAACGAAAATTCGAAAGAAAGTTGCTGTCATTGAAAATAGTCAGTCTAAAGTACACAATCTTACCTACTAGTGATTGCAGTCATCGGAATGGGCATGGTTATGCACCCGGCATGATTTATAATTGATAAGGTGGGCTGTGATAATGAGCAAAACAGCCGGTATCAAAAGCCACGTACTGTAATGCAGGAAAAACTGTTTCAGCACCAGGAAAGTAAAGCCACTGTAGAAAATTACAATTGGTAAAAAACTGTGGTGATGCTTTCGGTAACCATGCCAGAGAGAATAAGTGCCAATTGCCAATGCCAGCAGTATCATACCTATTTCAAACCCGGTATGATGAATGATGTTGATTCCAAACAGAGGAAGGCTGCTCATCAGCAAAGGCAACATGGCACAATGTATGGCACAGGCCAAGGTGGCCCCAATGCCCAAAGCGTCCCAATTAATCTTTAATTTCATTGCAAACCGCAAAAATATAAAAAAGCAACGCAGTTGCAAAACAAATATCATTTGCTGTCGTAACTTTGCCGCTCAATTAATGGTGATAGTATGTCAAAGAAGGGTGTTTTTTATCTGAGTTTTTTTGTGTTACTGGCATTGGGTTTCTATTTTGTATTGGCCCAGATCATTCCCGGGTTTACCAAAAAAGGCGTGGCGCCGATCAGTTTTGTAAGGCCCTTTGCCTTTACCAGCCAGGATGGTAAAACTGTTACTGAGAAGGATATTAAGGGAAAGGTATATGTGGCAGGGTTTTTCTTTACTACCTGCAAATCCATTTGTCCCACCATGAACAATTACCTGAGAACAGTTTATGAGGAGTTTAAAAATGAAAAAGATTTTTTGATCCTTTCGCACACCTGTGACCCGGAAACAGACTCTGTGGCACAACTGAAACATTATACTGATTCTTTGGGAGTGAATACAGACAAATGGTTATTTCTCACCGGAAGAAAGGACAGCCTCTATAATATGGCAAGGGTAAGCTATACCATTGATGACCCCGCCAACAATTTAAAGAGTATTGAAGACCAGTTTATACATTCGCAATTCTGGGCATTGGTGGACCGAAACGGTGATGTAAGAAAGATATACGATGGCCTGAAAGAAGAGGAAGTGAAAGAACTGATAGCGGATATAAAAAAATATTTGCAGGAATAACTTATGCCAAAGCAATCAGCTATAGAGATGGCCGTCCGGATTGAATCATTGCTGAAGCGTAACAGGCTCAGTGTTACTGACAGCAGGAAGAAAATATTGCAACTATTCCTTGCGCATACCGGGGCTCTTGCACATGGAGATATTGAAAAGGGGGCCGGGGAAAAATTTGACCGGGTTACGGTATACCGTACCCTGCAAACATTTGTTGACAAAGGGATCATTCATGTCATTCCTACCGCTGATAATTCTATTCGTTACGCATTATGCAAGGATGATTGTGGTGAGGGGCATCATCATGACCATCATATTCATTTTGTTTGCACCCAGTGTAATAAGACCTATTGTTTAGATGATGTAGTGACTCCCGACATTAAACTGCCCAGGGGATATTCTGCCGGGCATGTAGAAGTGGTAGTAGAAGGTATCTGCAAAAACTGCCAGTAAAAAATAAAGCCCCGGTGTAGAAACAGCGGGACTTTTGGTTAAGGCTCTGATTAGTAGCTATGTCAAATCCGATCTTATCGGATTATTATTCTGAATCAAAAGTAAGTTCTCACTTTGATATTTCCGAATTTAGGCCATACCACTTTTGTGGTATTTTTACTATTTACAAGCTATCTGCTTCCTTTTTAACAAACTCCATTAACCCTTTAATATAATCGGGAGATAAATTGAAGTCCAGCCCGGCTGCTTTAAATAGCTCTGGTAAGGTACGGGTGCCCCCCAGGCTAAGCGCTGTTATATAATTATTAATTGCATTTGCAGGATTTTGCTTGTACTGTTGCCAAAGCCCGATAGCACCTAGTTGGGCAATACCGTATTCGATATAGTAAAACGGTACTTCGTACAGGTGGAGTTGGCGCTGCCAGCCATAACGACGGTATTCATTCAGACCCTCCACATTTACTACGGGAGATGAAAACTCATTAAGTATCTCTATCCATTTGGCTGCTCTTTCTTCTTCCGAATGTGCTGGGTTTTCATAAATCCAATGCTGGAATTTATCAATAGTGGCAATCCAGGGGAAGATGGTAATCACTCTTTCCAGTTGCTGTTCTTTAGCTCTTTTGAGTTCATCGGCATTATCAAAAAACACATCCCATTTATCCATGCTGAATAATTCCATAGCCATACTGGCTACTTCGGCAATTTCAGTCGGGTATTCTTTGAAACCTGTAAGTTCCAGGTTGTGTGATAAGAATGAGTGAATGGCATGGCCACCTTCATGCACCATTGTGGTAACATCATCCAGTGTGCCGGCAGCATTCATAAAGATGAAGGGAGCACCACTTTCAGCCAGTGGGCAATTATATCCTCCCGGCGCTTTTCCTTTCCGGCTTTCCAGGTCCAGGTGACCCATTGTTTTCATTTTTTGCAGGCAATCCGCAAAAAATGATTTCAGTTCCCGGAAACAGGCGATGGTTTTTTCTGTCAGCTCTTCACCAGTTTTGAAAGGACGGAGGGGCTGTATCCCGGCAGGCTCGGCCTCCACATCCCACGGACGAAGTGTTTCTAATCCCAGTTTTTTCTTTTTTGCTTCATATATTTGGTTAACCAGGGGCATGACATGTAGTTTCACCGCTTCATGAAACTGGTAACATTCTTCTTTGGTATAATCAAAACGTCCGAGTTCTTTAAATCGAAAGTCACGATAGTTTGCAAAGCCGGCATTTAACGCTACACGGTGACGCTTTTCCAGCAAGTTTGAAAAAAGGTTATTCAACTCTTCTTTATCCTGTAACCTTCTTTCATTGATTTTTCTGTAAACCTCTTCCCGTAGTTTTCTATCAGGATCTTCTAAAAATTTAGCAGCCTGTTGTAAGGTGTACTCCTGTCCGTTTACTTGTACGGTCATTTTCCCTGCAATAACGCCATATTGCTGCTGCATTACATTCAGTTCGGCATTCAGCTGAATATTTTCTTCCCTGAACAGTTCAATATTCTTTTTTACATTTCTCAGGTAAGTAAAATATTTTGATTGATCCAGCGAGGGTAAATGCGGGCAAGCCAATAATTTTTTATTCAGTTTATCAGCATACGGCTGGATCATGGGCTGAATCTCCATCATGAAAAAATTGAAAGCTTCTTCCAACTGCTTATTCTCTGTATCGCAGGTCATTCTTATTTGCCGCCAGCAGGCATCTTCGCTGATTACCGCTTCCAGTTCACTGGCATCCTTCAGCCATTGTTCCAGTCCGGCAACCGTATCTAATGATCTTTCATCTAAATTTTTAAAATACGGCTCAAGGCTTTGCCAGTCTTTGATTACAAAATCCTTTGGTAAAAATTTTCTGGGTAATTTTTGAATATCGGCGCTGTAATTCATAAAATCATTATTTGATAATAAGCCAATGTGCTAATGAAGTGTCCTGTGGTGCAGGGTTCATTAGCACATTAATACTTTTACTAATCAGCTGATTAGTCTGCTTTCTTTTTTCGGGTAGCCTTTTTCTTAGGGGCTTCTTCAGCAACCGGTTCTTCAGTCACTGACTCAGCTACAGTTTCTTCCTCCGGCTGCTCAGACAATTTGATTTCTACGTTGTTCTTTTTCAGAATATCAAACCATTTCACCATCTTCTTCATATCACTGGCATACACTCTTTCAAAATCCATATCTGGATATACTTTTTCAAAGTATTTTTTTACTGCATCCCCATCTTTTTCAGATGGCAGGCTTCCTCCTGCCTTGTCCATAGCATTAAAAACATCTACGAGGTTCACATTATCACGGATAGTGTATACTTCAATACTCTCCAGGTGTGAGAAATTGTGAATACGGCTGGATACAAAACGGGTAGACTTGTCTTCCAATGAGCGGACAATGGCTCCATCGGTTTTGCTGTTGAGCAGTTCAAACAAACCCGGCAACCCGGTTACGGCAACTAGTTTACTGTATTCCATAAGTTCTTTGATTATTAGGGCATGCAAGATACTTGAGTTCGGGCAAAAAGGGTGTTTTGAAAAAATAAATCTGACCGTCCCGAACGGTTTTTATACTTTCATCGTCATATAAAAAGTTCCATATAAACACTTGTAAATAAATAGGTATGAAGAAAATGCTTGTTTGCCTGATGGCTCTGTTTGGTTCAGCAGTTATTGTTTCGGCACAGCCCGGTGGTGGCATGCGCCGCACCCCTGAAGAAAGAGCTGCTGTTATTCACCAAAAACTGGACAGCGCCTTTAAACTTGAGGCTTCTAAACTGGCTATGCTGGATACAGCCCTGGTGGCTTTGTATAAAGCACAGGATGCCAAAAGACAGGAGATGATGGCCGGGGGCAGTTTTGACCGGGATGCCTTCATGGAAGAAATGAAAAAATTCAATGATGCCCAGGATGAAATGCTGAAGGCGGTGCTTTCCAAGGACCAATATGAAATCTGGAAGGAAAAGATTCAGCCTGCCATGCGACCGCAACGACAAGGTAGTGGCGGCCGTCCCGGTGGCGGAAATCAATAAAACTTTTACGATAAGAAAGTTAATTAAGCCGTTCTGTTTGTTCAGAGCGGCTTAATTATTATAACTTGTTGTTTGGCCAAATAAAGTGACAGACGGAATGAGACTGGCGGCTGCATAATTGTCTGTAAATGTTAAACCGGTTAAATGAAAAATTTATTATTCACCATAAGTATCTCACTCATTACTACAGCGCTTTTTGCACAAAAGCCCTGCTCTCAGCCAGTGTATCGCCAGTTTGATTTCTGGATTGGCGAATGGGAAGCGTTTGGTCCAAAAGGCGCCAAGGCAGGAGACAGTAAAATAAGTGTGCTGCTGGACAGTTGTGTAATACTGGAAGAATGGACCAGTGCCAACACACAACAGGGCCTTATTTATAGTGGTAAAAGCTTTAATTCCTACAATGCTGCTACCAGGCAGTGGCAGCAAACCTGGACCGATAATACCGGCAACACTACGGAGTTTTTAAGAGGTGAAGGCAGCGATGGAAAAATTGTTTTTTATGCTGATAAAGTAATTGATCCGCAGGGAAAAACATTTATGCGCCGCCTAACATTTACCAAAATCAGCGAAGACAAAGTAAGACAGTTTGGCGAAAGAAGTAATGACGGCGGAAACACATGGATTGTAGAATATGACCTGGAATACAGGAGAAAAGGATGAGATATTTTTTCTGAAATCAGTAAATAATAATGCGTTCCCCTGTTTATACAATATTCCTGCTGTTAATGCTGTTGGGCAATAGTTTCGCCCTGTATAAAATGTTCATCGCAAAGCAGGAGTTTTTTGACCGGTTCCCGAGACTGACTGAAACAGCCTTTAGTATATTTCGGCTATTACCCATAATAAACTTAATAGCCCTGGCAGGTATGTGGTGGATGAAACCCTGGGCTGCATACCTGATTATGGCCAGTAGTATTGCTGTTATTGCCTTTGATATTTTTTTCGGTATTTGGTATCATCTGTATGTGGCCATTCCCGCCGCCGTTATCCTGCTGCTTTTTATCATTAAGTACTGGAACGGGTTTAAATGAGCTTTTACCGTGATAAGCGGCAACTGCAACACGATATTTTTTGGTAATTTAAATGTATCAAAACTCAATTTATGAGAAAATTGATTCTTTCTCTTATAGCCTCACTATTGATAAGTAGTATTCATGCACAAATGGACATACCGCCAAGTGGCAATAATCCCAGGGCAACCGTTTCTGAAGAGGTGGGTATCACTTCCATTACTTTAAAATATAGCCGCCCGGATGTAAATAAAAGAGAAGGAAAAGTTTATGGGGATGGCAACCTGGTACCTTATGGGTTTAGCACCACTAATTTTATAACCGGAAAAAACACCTCTCCCTGGCGTGCCGGTGCCAATGAAGCTACTACTATTAGTTTTGAACATGATGTAAGAGTGGAAGGAAAAGATATTGCGGCCGGTACTTACGCTATATTCATGGCTATGAGCTCTGATGATATTATACTTATATTTTCTAAACAGGTTGATGCCTGGGGCAGTTTTTATTATAAAGAAGAAGACGATGTATTAAGGGTAAAGGTAAAACCGGTACTACTGGACAAAAGTGTAGAGTGGCTGAAATATGAATTTATAGAACATAAAGAAAAAAGTTGTGTAATTGCCATGCAGTGGGAAAAAATCTCTGTTCCTTTTAAAGTGGAAGCAGATGTAGACAATATTGTGCTGGCAAGATTACGGGAACAGGTAACCAGCCAAAAAGGATTTAATAGTAACAATATGTTGCAGGCGGCACAGTGGTGTCTGAATAAAAACATAAACCTGGAAGAAGCGCTGCAATGGAGTATCAGGGCTATCAACGGCTTCCAGGGACAAAAAAGTTTTATAACGCTTCGCAACCTGGCGAATGCTTATGATAAGTTAAGCAGAACTGTGCAGGCCGATTCTACCATGGATGAGGCATTGTTAATAGCAACAGCTAACCAGTACACGGCGTATGGCAGACAACTCATAACACAAAAAAGAATTGATAAAGCCATGGATGTATTTAGAGCAAGTGAAAAAAGATATGGAGATATGTATGGTGTAAATAATGGATTAATGAGTGGTTATTCAGCTAAAGGTGATTTTAAGAATGCCATTAAACATGCAGAAAAGGCAATGGCACAGGCGCCAGGTGAATCAGCAAAAAAACAAATTGAAGAGTATATCAAAAAATTGAAAGATGGCAAAGACATCAACCAGCCCTAAAAAGCGATTAGCAAAGCTCAAGACCAAAGAAAACGCAGGTGATGTGGAGGTATTTCTTGCAGCAGCAGGCAGCGACGAAAAAGTAAAAGACAGCTTTGTGTTATTAAAATTATTTTCATCAGTAACCAAACAAATACCGATGATGTGGGGCAGCAGTATAGTTGGTTTTGGTAAATACATTTATACTTCTCCCAAAACCGGTCGTAGTGGTGAATGGATGATGACCGGCTTTTCACCACGAAAACAGAATTTGACTATTTATTTTATGACAGGGTTTTCAAACTATGGTGAATTGATGAAAAAGTTAGGAAAATATAAAATCAGCGGTGGAAGCTGTCTTTACATAAATAAACTGGCTGATATAGATATGAAAGTGCTGAAAGAAATGATAACCGCTTCGTGGAAACACATGAAAGAAAAACATCAAAACTAAAATCAATCAATATGCAACATGCTATCAGTTGGTTCGAAATAGGAACCACAGACCTCGAAAGAGCCACCAGGTTTTACGAAACAATTTTTGGTATTCAGTTAATACCGATGGATATGCCCAATATCAAAATGCGGATGTTTCCGCTGGATGATATGATGACACAGGTAGGTGGTGCTTTGGTTGACAGCGGCGGATTCCATAAACCTTCGGCGACAGACGGGCCATTAATTTACCTGAATGGAAATCCGGATGTACAGAAAGTGTTAGATAAAGTAGAAGCCGCTGGTGGAAAAATTATGGTGCCAAAAACAGAAATTAGTCCTGAATATGGCTATATGGCCGTCATAATAGATACGGAGGGCAACAGGATCGGATTACATAGTGTTCCTGCGTAGAACATTCTTGGATAACAATTTCTAAATACTAAAACAAACATAATGATTGTATTGTACATCATACTTGGCATTATTGCGGTACTACTGCTCGCCGGGTTAATTATCAGTAAGGACATAAGCGCTACCAAAGAAATAGTGATTAACAAGCCTGTCAATGAGGTTTTTAATTATATAAAATATTTAAAAAATCAACAGAACTACAGCAAGTGGGCAACGCTTGACCCCAATATGAAAAATGAATTTCGGGGTACAGACGGACAGCCTGGATTTGTCAATCACTGGTCAGGCAATAAAAAAGTTGGTGAAGGTGAGCAGGAAATTACTGCCATTGAAGAAGGAAAGGTGCTACATACGGATTTAAGGTTCATCAAACCATTTAAGTCATTTGCCAAGGCAAAAATGACAACTGAGGCAATCGATGCAGGCAGCACCAGGGTCAAATGGGGCTTTGAGAGTAAAATGAATTACCCGATGAACATTATGAAGCTTTTTATGAACATGAGCGAAATGGTGGGAAAGGATTTTAGTACTGGCCTGTCCAATTTAAAAAATGTAATGGAAAAGCAATGATGAAATATGGCTACGGTTTATTTATAGCTGCAGTACTTTTTGTAGCCTGTGATATCAGTAATGAAAAGCGGGATGATTTTCAGCCCCGGCAGAATGTTATCATCTTTAGCTGGCTAAATGGCCAATGGGCTATGCCGGAAAAAGAAGGGACAGTTACGGAAGAGTGGAAGCCTGTAAATGATAGTTTGATGGAAGGCAGATCTGATTTTGTGAGGGGCGATTCTGTCATTCCTTTTGAAACAATAAAACTGTTCAGGAGAGGCAATGATTTTTACTATGAAGCCAAAGCGGCCGGACAAAATGATGAAAAACCTGTTGAATTTAAACTTACATCTTTTACTGATTCAGGTTTTGTAGCTGAAAATCCACAGCATGATTTTCCAAAACGAATTACTTACAAGCTTATGAATAAAGATTCCATTCATGCTTTTGTGGATGGCGGCCCGTCTATACCGGAGAAAAAATCTGATTTTTATTATTCACGCAGTAAAAATTAGGCTATGTCTGATTTTGACTGGAAAACATTTACTGTTAGGGTGCCGGTGAATGCACCCTTTGAAAAATTATTCTGGTGCTGGGCAACAAGAGAAGGTATTGAATATTGGTTTCTTCGCCTTGGAGAGTTTTATAAACCTGATGGCTCTTTGCGGAGCAGTACTGAGTATGTGCAAAAAGCAGATACTTACAAATGGCTTTGGCATGGCTGGCCGGATGAAACAGTGGAGCATGGTGAAATACTTGACTGTAACGGAAAAGATTTTTTTAAATTCAGTTTTGGAAAAGCAGGTAACTGTTCCGTAACGATAAAAGAAGAAAATGGGCAAACTATAGTAGAACTGACGCAGGATGAAATTCCGGACAATGATCAGGGAAAACATTATTGGCACCTTGGCTGCAAAACCGGCTGGACATTTTATCTAACCAATCTGAAGTCGTTACTGGAAGGTGGCATTGATTTGCGGAACAGGGATGAGGGGTTGAAGAATGTGATTAATTCATGAATAGCCACTGAGGCACTGAAACAAAGAAAAATAAGTGACTCAGGTTTCTGTGGCAAAATATTTTTATGGCATACAACGAAAAACTCGCCAACATGACAAGGGAGCTAATTGCCCTAACCCACAAAAAAATAGAAGAGAAAGCTATGTTTGGCGGACTGTGCTTTATGGTAAATGGTAAAATGTGTATTGGGATAGAAAAAGAAAGATTGATGGTAAGATTGGACCCCGCCAAATATGATGAAGTAATGGAAATAGAAGGATGCAAACCCATGGATTTTACCGGTAAAGTGATGAAAGGATTTGTGTTTGTGGATGCCGGTGTGCTAAACACCAAAAAGAGGCTGGAGTATTGGGTCAAGCTGGCGCTGGAATATAACAAGATTGCAAAATCCAATATTAAAAAAATTACGAAGGGAGTAATTAAGAAAAAGAAATGAACTTCAGTTTAGAAAAATCATACGAAATACTGGAGCGGACACCGGCTGTATTGAAAGCATTACTGAGCAATTTGAACGATGAATGGATAATTAGCAACGAGGGTCCCTGCACATTTTCACCGTATGATGTAGTAGGCCATTTGCTTCATGGAGAAAAAACAGACTGGATAGTCCGCATCCGTCGGATTTTAGAGCAGGGAACTTCACTGCCTTTTGATCCTTATGACCGCTTTGCACAATATGAAGAAAGTAAAGGGAAAGACCTGTTACAATTAATGAATGAGTTTGAACAACTACGCAATGATAACCTGGGATGGTTTAAATCGCTGAAGCTTAGTGAAGCTGATTTTGATAAAAAGGGGATGCACCCTTCATTGGGAGAAGTAACATTGAAAAACTTGTTGTCTACCTGGGTAGTA
This sequence comes from uncultured Chitinophaga sp., assembly GCA_964409055.1. Taxonomy (GTDB): domain Bacteria; phylum Bacteroidota; class Bacteroidia; order Chitinophagales; family Chitinophagaceae; genus JJ008. The sequence continues at coordinate 13,806 of CAYPBW010000018.1, forward strand.
CATGACCTTACGCATATTGCTCAAATTACAAGGGTAATGGCAAAACAGTACAAAGAAGAAATGGGGCCATGGACAGAGTTTTTTCGTATTTTAAGTTTCTAAAAATAATACTATGCAATCTAAAGCTGTAACAGTAGATGCTTATATAGCTGAATTACCAGAAGACCGTCAAAAGGCAGTTGCAAAACTCCGTTCAGTAATAAAAAAGAATTTGCCAAAGGGATTTAAAGAGTCAATGGGTTATGGTATGATGGGCTGGTGTGTGCCGCATAGTATCTATCCTGCCGGTTATCATTGTAATCCTAAGGACCCACTCCCCTTTATGGGACTGGCTTCGCAAAAAAATTCTATCAACTTGTATCACATGGGTATTTATGCTGATCCCAAGCTGCTCCAATGGTTTCAGGAGGCACATGCCAAAGCTTCTCCTAAAAAACTGGATATGGGAAAAAGCTGCATCCGCTATAAAAAACCTGAGGATATTCCGTATGATTTAATTGGCGAGCTGGCTTCAAAAATTACGGTAGATGACTGGATTAACATGTATGAATCGGGATTTAAGGATCATCGTAAGAGAAAATAATATCACCTATTAATATTCTAAACATGAATAAGCTGCTTTTGGCATTAAGTTTATTTATCTCATCCCATTCTTATACACAGGATAGTACAAAAGCAAAACTCAAAGAATGGCTGGGTGTACTTACTCTTACTGATAAGTTTACCATCGAATCCAACTGGACAGCAGCTGACCAGGCTGTGGTAGGTGAACATTTTCAAAGGTTGATAAAAATGAAAGAAAGCGGAACCGTAATACTCGCTGGCCGTATGGAACTGCCACTCAACGATCCTGAAATGAAAGGGCTGGTGATATTTTATGCCAAAGACGAAAAAGAGGCGAACCAGTTTATGCAGGAAGACCCGGCTGTAAAGGCAAAAATAATGAAGGTGAACGTATACCCGTACGGGGTAGCGGTGAGTAAGTGTAATTAATTATATGCACGGATAAAACTGTTTGTTTTACATGCAGCCTGAGGGGCAGGTTTGTATTACTATGATTCTCCAATTCCACATACCGTCATTGCCACTTGTCAACTATGTGGAATTAATAACTTATTATAAAGGATACAATCCGCCGCATTTGATTGAACGCCTCTTGCCCGACGGTGGAATTGATTTGATTATTGACCTTACCAATGTTCCCAAATATATTTATGATAATGAATTGCTGACTGAAGTACAGACATGTAAACGGGCATGGATTTCAGGCATGCGGACAGAATATATATCCATACAGGCGAGAGCAGCTGAATCAGAAATGCTGGTGATACGTTTTCGTCCCGGGATGGCCTGGTCTTTTTTACACATGCCGGTACTGGAAGTAAAAGATAAAGTAGTCGATGCAGAACTGATATTTGGCAATGAACTTCTTTCTTTCCGTGAGCAATTAATGGGGCAGGCAGATTCAGCACAAAAATTTGCAGTTGCAGAAATCTATTTGCAGCAACGAATAAAAAACCACGTTGAGGTACATCCGGCAATCAGCTACTGCATATCTCAAATCAACCAAAACCCTTCTCAGACTTCCATCCGTGAAATAACCCATAAAACCGGTTACAGCAATAAACACCTGATTAGCCTTTTTGGAAAATATGCTGGTATTAACCCCAAGCAATATGTAAGTGTGCTCAAGTTTCAGCAGGCAGTGCAATTGCTGGAAAACAATCCGGACCAAATCAACTGGACAAGCCTGGCATTGGATTGCGGGTACTATGACCAGGCTCATTTTATCAATGAGTTTAAACGGTTTTCCGGTTTCAACCCGTCGGCTTACATGGAATTACGGGGCGACTACATAAACTATATCCCGGTCAGTCAGAGGTAAATTTTTTCCAATACAGGTAAGTTGGTTTTCAATACCTTGCCGGTAATTAAATTATATAGATATGGGAATGGAATCAATAGACAAAGCAGCACAGACGCAAATAGCCAACATCGAAAAAAACACAGGTAAAACGCTGCCGCAGTGGATTGATATTGTCAATAAATCCGGGTTTTCCAAACATGGTGAACTGGTAAATTATCTGAAAGAAAAGCACGGCTTTACACATGGCAACGCTAATACAGTAGTTCATTTGGCCAAACAATCTCATGCAGGTGCGGCAGAAAACAGTGATGATTTGATTACTGAGCAATACAAAGGAAAGGAAAACCTGAAGCCCTGGTATGATAAGATAATGGCGGAGATAAACAAGTTTGGAAAAGATGTGGAAATTGCGCCAAAGAAGGCGTATATAAGCCTGAGAAGAAAAAAACAGTTTGCATTGATACAGCCATCTACTAAAGACAGGCTTGATGTCGGAGTGAACATAAAAGGAGTTGCGCCATCCGGCATAGCAACTTCAGCCGGAAGCTGGAATGCAATGTGTACACATCGCATTAAAGTGGAAGATGAAAAAACAATCAGCAAGGAATTATTTAACTGGATAAAACAGGCGTATGATCAGGCTGGATAGATATTAACTCACCATAATACTCAATATGATATTTCGTTACCTCGCCTTTTTATTTTTTTTAATCATAAACGGGCAATTAGCATCCGCTCAAAACCAGTACAGGATTGTTTACAATGTATTGGAAGACCGGCAAAAAGACAACTATGATATTTATAGCATGAATATGGATGGCAGTGATAAAAAAAATATTACTAACACCCCCGGAGTAGAATGGGCATACTATGCTCACGAAGACAAAGTGTACTATGTCAGTGATATTGATACCTGCCATCGTTGTTATTTTTTATATGAAATGGATGCACTAGGAAATAATAAACGAAAATTGTCAAATCTGCAAGTGGAAGACAGCTGGATGAGCCGTTATGATAATGCTTCCGGGCAGCATTTACTCGTAATGGGACGAATCGGGAAATCAGTTCGACATCAATTATTTCTTGTAAATATTAATGACGGTTCGTATAAACAAATAACAAACGATACTCTGTCACAAAAGAGGGATCCGTTGTTCATACCTGTTTGGAAAGAAATAGTAATGGCTTATCGTCCTGATAAGACACAAAGAAAAACAGTACCAGACGAATTGTGGAAATTTTGCTTTGATTTCAAGGCCTGTGGCCCTGAGCCATTTGATAAAGGAAAATCGCAGCTTACCTATTTTCCTAAGGAAGACACTACCACACAATGGTTTGAATACCATGCCGGCCCGCCACAATGGAATAATAAATACAAGTTTATTAGCTACCTCTCAAGACAAAAGGGACAACACCAGATTTATGCAGTGACGCCCAATGGTAAAAAGCAGTGGCAAATTACTTCTGGGGAAATGGGCAGCGGCTGGCATAGCTGGAGCAGTGATGGTAAATGGCTGGCTATGGATAAAACCAACAGGGAAGAAAGGGGATATGACATTTACCTGATGAACTATAAAACAAAAAAGACTGTTCAGCTTACCAATGATGCGAAATACGAGCAGGCCCCTGTAATAGTTGAAGTTAAAAAAATGAGATAGATTCTGGTCATAAAAACAGGAAATAGCTTTTCTTCATTAGGATTTTATACCGTTCGTCCCAAAGATTTACAACACAATACAGGAGAGGCGTAACTTTCTTATTCACAAATACGGTATGTCATGAAAAATTTTCTGCTCTCAGTAATGATGATGGTGTATTTCTTTTCATCGTTTTCCCAGCAGCCTGTACTTGTCAGCCCGCAATGGCTGAATGAGAATATTAAGGATCCCGACCTGGTGATTCTTTATACAGGGTTTGTAATAAAAGCTGATTATGAACGGGAACATATTGTAGGTTCCCGTTTTCTCTGGCCTGACTGGCTGGCAATAGATAAGCCAGAAGGCAGTATGTATGCACCGGATGCGAAAACAGCCACTAAAGTGCTTCAGGATCTCGGTATTAATAAGAGCTCAAAAATTGTGATCTGTCATAAAGGAAGCGATGTAACCATTGCTGCAAGAATGTTTATGACGCTGGAACATTTTGGCCTTAAGGGGCAGGTTTCTTTTTTGAACGGTGGCATTGAGGCATGGAAAAAGGCTGGCTATACTGTTACAAATAAGCTACCAGAGTTTAAGAAAGGTAATTATGTGGCAACTGTTGCTGGTACACTGGTAGACAAAGATTATGTGTTGGATGCGTTGAATACGAAATCATCGGAAGTAGTTGATGCAAGGGCCAAAAGGTGGTATGATGGCGACCCAACCGGTAATCCCAGGGATGGACATATTACCGGAGCAAAGAATATTCCTTACCCGGATATGATAGATTCTACCAATAATCTTAAACCTGTTTCCATATTAGAAAAGAATTTTGGCACAGTAGTACCCAATAAGGATAAAGAAGTAGTGGTTTATTGTTTTATTGGCCAAACAGCCTGCGTAGATTACCTGGTTGGCCGTAGCCTGGGGTACAAAATGAAAGTTTATGACGGAAGCATGCAGGAGTGGAGCCGTGATGAAACATTGCCAATGGAAAAAACGACAAAACAATAAATTCTTTTTTCTTATTTAAGCAGGAGGTTAAACAAGAAGAACGGATATTTGTTGTTAAAACAAAAATCCATGCAAAGGGCAATATCCGGCTATCACCTGCTGATGATTCTTACCAACGTAGATGGGAAATTAAATGTAAATGAAGACCTTGTTATCAGGGACTGGCTGAGCCGGCATTTCTCAGTTAAACCAAACCTTGATGATGAGATGGAAGTTATCAGTTCCTTGGAAAAAAGTGACTATGCTTCGCATTTTCATACTCATATGAACTTGTTTTATCAACACTCTGAAAGGCAGGATCGCCTGGAATTGCTGCAATTTGCGATGGATATTATTAAAGCCGATGGACAAATTTCAAAAGAGGAAAATACCTTTTTCAATGAACTTTATGATGCATGGAATGAGGAGGCTGAATAAAATGAAAAACCCGGAATTAATTCCGGGTTTTTCATTTTTAAATGCAGGGTATTATTTTTTTGTTCTTTTAAAAGTTCCTTCCATGAATTTGGCTTCTTTTCCATCATGCCCGGTTCCGTACATGGTCATGGTATAACTATCATCATCATGGAACTTCATTACTTGCTTCATGTCGGTTTCTTTCTTCATTCCGGGATCTGATTGCTTGCCTGTCATGGTCAGGGTTTTGCTGCCTTCATCGTAAGTTCCTTCCATTCTTACAATACCTGAACCCAGGTTATCTATCCAGCTCAGAACAAATTTCTTTTTCATTTTATCAAAGCCCATAATACCATGGCCTTTCATTTCCATGCCCATCATATTACTAGAAAAGTCTGACATCTGGTACAACCCGTTCATGGCCGTGGTAACCACATCTGTAGCCTTTGAATATGTTGGCGGCTGTGCAGGATCCATCCACTGGGCAACCGAGTCGCAGACCCATGTGCCCGCATGACCATTCATCCAGCTATGCTCCGGGCCCGGAGTGGCAAAATCCTGCCAGGCTTTCATCATTTCTGCCTGTGCAGCAGAATCGGGTGGTGCTGTAGTTGTGTTGTTGGTTTCAGTAGATTCAGTTTTGGTTTCATCCTTATTCCCTGTATCTGTTTTCTTATCATTATTGCAGGCAAAAAGGATAACCGATGCTGATAAGCAGGTTAAAAGTATTCGCTTCATAAATAAGTTTTAGAGGCATAAGGTACAAATTTGGCAGACAGTTTACAAGGAAGAGAAAGAAGAATTTTTTTTAAAGGATAAGCTACAGCCGGTTCAATTATAACTGACTGATTTTTATCTGCATGACGGTAGCAATACTGGTGGCCCTTTCTTTGGCCTGGAAAGCTTTTTCTCCTTCGAATAACTCATCCACCGACTCTTTGAAATACCGGAGCCAGGTTTCAAAATGATGTTTTTGTAAAGCAGATTGTTTATGCAAATCGAGATGGGGCTGCATGGCATTCTTTCGGTAAGTATCCGACTGAAAAAGGATAGCATCCCAGAAATCAACCAGTACTGGTAAGTGATGTTGCAGATCAATTTTGGCTATCTCTGTAAATAAATAACTGATTGAATCGTCGCCAAGTAATTTTTCGTAAAACCTTGTTACCAGTTGTAACAGGTCTTCCCTGTTTTGTATATCTTTTTTTTCATTCATTAATGATGGTGTATAGTTTTTCTGCATCTGCTTTGTTGAATAACTGTGTGCCATCATTCATCGTAGCCGCACTTCCGCAGGCCACTCCAAAGCGGATAGCTTCCCGTAATGTCTTACCCTTTTGCAGGGAATAGGTTATGCCGGCTACCATACTGTCACCGGCGCCTACGGTACTCTTCTTTTCTACCGGGGGAGCTTCTACAAAATATCTTTTTTCTTCAGTGATCAGCCAGGCTCCCATTGGTCCCATAGACACCACCATGATCTCGGTATAACCATCTCTGATAGCTTGTTGTGCCGCATCAGGTACTTCATCCTTATCCAGCCATTCCACATTCAGCATCTTACAGAGTTCCCCGATATTCGGCTTTATCAAATAAGGTTTTCTTCCTTTTAATGCCTGTAAAGCAGGGCCGCTTGTATCAACAATACATTTGGCTCCTACTGCAGCTGCATTTTTTACGATCAAACCGTAAAAATAATCCGGCAGCCCCGGGGGTAAACTGCCACTGGCTACTACAAAGGATGGAGCAAAAGACCTGATCTGGTCTACTAATGATTTGACCGTTTCTTCCAGTACTTCACGGCCGGGAAATGTAAAACGGTATTGATTGTTGGTAGAAGTTTCCAGTACTATCCAGTTTTCCCTTGTTTCTACTTTTGTATCCACGGCATGAAACAATATTTCTTCTTCTTTTAATAAAGAGCAAAGCATGTTTCCGTTATGACCGCCTGCAGGAAATAAGGCTACAGAAGAGGCAGCTAATTTTTTTAAAGCCTTACTTACATTGATGCCCCCTCCGCCGGGCTCATTCACTACTTCCTTGCAGCGAAGTTTGCTTTCCGGTTTTAATTTTTCAACCCTGGAACTTTTGTCGATACAGGGATTGAGTGTAACAGTAAGGATCATCAGCTAATTATTTTGTGTGGTTGTTTTGCGTTTCATTGAGTACTGCTTCTATTCTTGTCTGTAATGTTTCGTAATCAGTAAAACCTTTTGCCAGCAGGTAGAATTTTTGTTCACCTGTTTGTATCAGTACCTGAGGAAAACTGGTTACCTGTAATTGTTTGCATAGTGCAAATTCATAATGAGCCCTTTCTTTGTATTCTTCGCTATTTAGTTTCTGATAAAATACATCTGCTGGTATGTCATATTTTTCCAGCAGGTGCCGGTAGGCTTCATCATCGGTCAAATCTCTTCCTTCAAAGTGTAAGGCATACTGAAGGTCCGCAGCGAAGGCTACTTGCTGTTCAGGGTGATATTCTTTAAAAACACAAAGAGCAGCGGCCGATTTTTCGGAATGCTGGAACCAGTCACTTTTATCCGGGTTGAAAATATGCCAGAGATAGTCTTCGCCAAATTTAATACCGGTCATTTCTTCCACTTGTCTGTATGCCTGGCTTACATAAGTGGCTATGGCGCTGACTGGCCGTTCATATTCTTTGGGAATCATTCCACCGGATAATACTTCAAAGGAAAGTTTGTCTTTATATGCTGAAGCAATTTTTTTGATAACAGGACTGAAACCATAACACCATCCGCAATAGGCATCATAACAATAATAAATAACGGGTTTCATAAGGCTGCAAACTTATGGATATGAGGCCCTATAAACTTATGACTTCCGAAAAAACTAGTGTGCTTCCAGCCAGTTAGACCCTTCACCACATTCGGCAATAACGGGTACATCATGCGGAAGCGGCAGCGCCGCCTGCATGTTTTCGATGATCAATGGTTTTAATTCTTTGACTTCTGTTTTCAGGGCATCGAAAACCAGTTCATCATGCACCTGCAATATCATCTTGCTTTGCATTTTTTCTTTTTTCATAGCAGCATGTACTTTTTGCATGGCCAGCTTTATCATATCAGCAGCGGTACCCTGTATAGGAGAATTGATGGCATTTCGCTCTGCAAAACCACGAACGGTAAAATTGGCAGAGTTGATGTCACGCAACCATCTTTTTCTGCCCATCAGTGTTTGCACATAGCCATGCTCCCGGGCAAAATTGATAGTGTCATCCATATATTTTTGAATCCCGGGAAATTCTTTTTTATAGTTATCAATTATCTCTTTGGCTTCTGTTCTTGATATACCGAGATTATCTGCCAGCCCAAATGCTCCCTGCCCGTATATGATGCCGAAATTCACACTCTTGGCTTTATAGCGCATCTCTTTTGTCACTTCCTGTTCCGAAACATTATATACCCTGGCAGCTGTAGCTGTATGTATGTCTGTTCCTGCTTTAAAGGCACTGCACATGTTCAGATCGCCACTGATGGCAGCAACGATGCGAAGTTCAATTTGCGAGTAATCCGCAGACACCAGAATATGTTTATTATCTCTTGGTATAAATGCTTTCCTGATCTCTTTTCCCCTGTCTGTTCTTACCGGTATATTCTGAAGATTAGGATTATTGCTGGCCAGCCTGCCGGTTACAGCCACTGCTTGTCCGTAAGTGGTGTGTACCCGGCCTGTCTTGCTGTTGATCAGCTGGGGCAGTGCATCTACATAGGTAGATTTAAGCTTGGTCAGTTCACGGAAGGCCAGGATGTCATCTACTATCTGGTTCCCTTTAGCAGCTAATTTTAATAAAACATCTTCACCGGTCTGGTATTGACCTGTCTTAGTTTTTTTAGCCGAAGGATCAAGTTTTAATTTATCAAACAACACCTCGCCCAGTTGTTTGGGAGAGGCGAGATTAAACCGTACTCCCGCCTGTTTATACACACTTTCTTCTGCCCGTTTAGCTTCGGTTTCCAGCTCTTTGGAGTAATCCTTCAAAAAGTCAACATCAATTTTTATACCTTCATACTCCATGGCCACCAGCACTTTCACCAGCGGGTTTTCCACTTCATTAAACACTTTTTCTACTTCCTTTTGTTTAAGCAGCGGGGTAAATACATTTTTAAGTTGTAAAGTTATATCTGCATCTTCCCCGGCATATTCTTTTATCTTTTCAATCTCCACATCCCGCATATTACCTTGCGTCTTTCCCTTCTTGCCGATCAGTTCTTCGATATGGACGGGCTCATAACCTAAAAATTTTTCGCTTAACAGGTCCATACTTCTTTTTCCATCCGGCTCAATAACGTAATGCGCCAGCATGGTATCGAATATATTACCGGCCAGTTCAATACCATACCATTTCAATACAAGCATATCATACTTCGTATTTTGGCCAATCCATGTTTTTGATGAATCAGAAAACAATGGTTCAAAAAATGCCAGTATTTCTTTTGTTCTTTGCTGATCGGCTGGACAGGGCACATAAAATGCCTCTGCCGGCTCAACGGAAAAACTCAGGCCCACCAGTTCTGCATCATTGGCATCAATACCGGTTGTTTCCGTATCAAAACAGATCTCGTGATATTTCTTTAATGCTGTTACCAGTTTTTGGATTGCAGCATCTCCTTCAACAGACTGGTAGTTGTGAGGTGTATTATGTATGTTTTTATCAACAGTAAGGCCTTCTTCAGTTTCTTCATTACTTATTATTGCCGGCTCACCAGGTTTGGCTGCAGGGTCAGCACTCTCAATAATGTTACCAAAAAGGTCCGTTTGAACACCTTGCGGAATTTCTTTCTCCACAACAGATTTTAAAGGAGTAGCGACTGAAAATTCATCACCCAATAATCTTTTACCCAATGTTCTGAATTCCAGTTCGGCAAAAACCTCTTTTAATTTTTCTTTATCCCATTCTTTAAGTTTGAAATCTTCCTCATGAAACTCAACAGGAACATTGGTGATAATGGTAGCCAGTTTCTTGGAAAGAATGGCCATCTCTTTGCCCTTCTTTACTTTTTCACCCATGGCTCCCTTTATTTTGTCAACATTGGCCAGTGTATTTTCCAGTGATCCATACTCTGCCAAAAATTTGGCAGCTGTCTTTTCACCCACACCCGGGATGCCCGGTATATTGTCTACAGCATCACCCATCATACCCAGCATATCCACTACCTGGCTTACGTCTTTAATATTCCATTTGGCACAAACTTCTTCGGGGCCCATTATTTCAGCGTCATTACCCTGGTAGGCAGGTTTGTAAATTTTTATTTTTTCTGAAACCAGTTGTCCATAATCTTTATCCGGCGTAACCATGTACACTTCGTAGCCGGCTTTCTCCCCTTGTTTAGCCAAAGTGCCGATCACATCATCTGCTTCAAATCCATCCAATGCGATGATGGGTATATTGAACCCCTCAATTATTTTTTTTATATCGGGTACTGCAGCGAGAATGTCTTCTGGTGTTTCCTGCCGGTTGGCTTTATAGTCTGCAAAATCGGTGTGGCGTTCAGTAGGAGCTGAGGTATCAAAACACACTGCCATATGCGATGGCTTTTGCTTGTTGATGAGTTCTACCAGTGCATTGGTAAATCCAAACTGTGCATTGGTGTTCTTGCCTTTGGAAGTAAGACGGGGATTGCGGATCAGGGCATAATAAGCCCTGAAAACAAGGGCAAAAGCATCCAGCAGAAAAATTCTTTTATCCATGCCCCTAAGGTAAAGATTTCAGCCGGAGGCATTGACAAAAACACAACATCCCCTGACGATTAGTCAGGGGTGTTATTTATTAACGCTGCTTTGCTTGGTTTCTTAGTTGATAGACAGCTTCAGTGCTGTATTTTCTTCTTTGGAAGCAGGCTGTTCTGCTTTAGTATTTTGTGTTTCAGCATTATTAACTGAAACCGTTGTATTACTAAAAGCTGCGGGCTGTGCAGTAGCCACCTGGTTCATACCGCTCAACGCTGATTCATCTTTATGAATGAAATTCAGGTATAAAGCGAAGAAAAGTAAATTGAAGGCAAAGAAGTTGGCGATCTTGCGGACACGTCTTTTCATAAATACTGGATTTACGGTTTTACTAATATTGGATTTCGTTCGGTTTTCATAGCTAAGATAGAACGGGGTTATTCCGGCAGCAAATCCGGGGGAAAGAAAATGCCAAAATCAGGCACAAGTACTCAGGGGAAACTCGTAAAACTACGAGGAGCCTATTTTTTCATGGTTTCCAACTCCTTCTGCAATCGAAACATTTCATCTCTCAACCTCGCCGCTTCCATGAAATCCAGGTCCCTTGCTGCTTTTTCCATTTCCTTTTTGATTTTGGAAATGGCCTTTTCCATTTGAGGGATGGTCTTATATACCTCTTGTTCATCAGCAGCCACCGTTACCAGTTCCTCATCCGGCGCCAATGCATAAGGATTTTTTACATCGTACCCTTTAATATCCAGTACAGAAGTTTGGGCAAATACATCCTGTGTAGTTTTGGATACAGTTCTGGGTGTGATGTTGTGTTCGATATTATATGCAACCTGTTTTTCACGGCGGCGGTTCGTTTCATCAATCGTCTTTTGCATACTTTCCGTCATCTTGTCCGCATAGAAAATTACAAGTCCATCTACATTTCTTGCGGCACGGCCTGCAGTTTGGGTCAGACTTTTTTCATTACGTAAAAAACCTTCTTTATCTGCATCTAAAATGGCAACCAACGATACTTCCGGAAGATCTAACCCTTCCCGCAGGAGATTAACGCCAACGAGCACATCAATTTTTCCTAAGCGTAACTCACGGAGTATTTCCACCCTTTCCAGTGTATCCACTTCGCTGTGTATGTATTTGGATTTGATATTGATCTTGTGCAGGTATTTGTCCATTTCTTCGGCCATCCGTTTGGTCAGTGTGGTTACCAGTACCCTGTCCCCTTTGGTTACCCGTTTGTCTATTTCATCCAGCAGGTCATCAATCTGGTTTACAGATGGACGAATTTCAATTGGCGGATCTAACAAGCCTGTTGGCCGCACTACCTGCTCCACCAACACGCCGCCGCATTTTTCCAGCTCATAATCATCCGGTGTGGCTGAAACAAAAATCACCTGGTTTTGTAAAGACTCAAATTCATGAAAATTTAGCGGACGGTTGTCCAGTGCACTTGGTAAACGAAATCCATAATCAACCAATATCAGTTTGCGGCTCCGGTCGCCGCCATACATACCGCTTACTTGTGGTATCGTCTGGTGACTTTCATCCACTACCATCAGGTAATCTTTCGGAAAATAATCCAGCAGGCAGAAAGGCCTTGTACCGGGTTTGCGGCGGTCAAAGAAGCGGGAATAGTTTTCGATACCATTGCAATAGCCCAGCTCACGGATCATTTCAATATCATAGTTAACCCGTTCAGTTAATCGCTGCGCCTCTATATATTTTCCTTCTTTTTTGAAATATTCGGCCTGTGCTGCTACTTCATCCTGTATCTCGTAGAGAACCTGTTGTAAAATATCTTTTGGCGCTACATATAAATTGGCGGGAAAGATGGCTGCATTTTCCATCAACCCTATTCGCTTTCCTGTCACTACATCTATACTTTCTATTTCTTCAATCTCATCTCCAAAGAAAGTGATTCGATAGCCGTAATCAACATAAGGAAGGTTGATATCTACCGTATCACCTTTTACACGGAAAGTGCCCCGGTTAAAATCAAGCGTTGTGCGGTTATACAGTGAGTTAACCAACGCATGCAGAAATGCCTGCCGGGAAATGGTTTGCCCTTTATTAATGCGAATGATGCCGTTTTCATAATCAGTGGGGTTGCCCATTCCATAGATACAGCTTACCGATGCCACTACTATGATATCCCTTCGTCCGCTTAACAAGCTTGACGTGGCTCTCAATCTTAATTTATCCAGTTCATCATTAATGCTCAGGTCTTTTTCGATATATACATCACTTACCGGCATATAGGCTTCCGGTTGATAATAATCGTAGTAAGAAACAAAATATTCTACGGCATTTTCCGGGAAGAACTGCCGGAACTCACCATACAACTGTGCCACCAGGGTTTTATTATGCGTCAAAACCAGCGCAGGCCGCTGTGTATTTTGTATCACATTGGCAATGGTAAAGGTTTTGCCACTGCCAGTTACCCCCAGGAGGGTCTGGTATTTTTCATCATTCAGCACACCTTCCGTCAACT
>CAYPBW010000019.1:0-18583 GCA_964409055.1 uncultured Chitinophaga sp.
TTGACTTAAGTAAACTCCGTTACCACAAACTCATCATCATGACCGATGCCGATGTTGACGGTTCTCACATTGCTACGCTGATCCTGACCTTTGTTTACCGTTATATGACAGAGCTGGTGGAACAAGGTTATGTGTACATCGCCCAGCCACCACTATACTTAGTAAAGAAAGGAAAAGAACAATCCTACGCCTGGAATGAGGAGCAGCGTAAAATGTGGGTAGAAAAACTGGGAGCCGGTAAAGATGAGTCCGTAACCGTTCAGCGCTATAAAGGTCTGGGTGAAATGAATGCCGAACAATTATGGGAAACAACGATGAATCCCCAGAGCCGGACATTAAAGCAGGTAACCATCCAGAGTGCAGCTGAGGCAGACCGCATTTTCAGTATGCTGATGGGTGATGAGGTAGCCCCCCGCCGTGAATTCATTGAAAGCCATGCAAAATATGCAAAGCTGGATGTGTAAGTATTTAATTGCCTGAAAATAAATCAATTAGTCCCGTCCTTTCGGGACTTTTTTATTACCGTTAACAACTTTTCGCTGCCTCACCACCCCAAAACCGGTATTTTTGAGCATTACTAACGCAAAAACTAAAGACCATGTCAGACGTAAAAATCACCGCTTACAACGTTAAGACCAAAGAGAAAGGAGTAGAAATGCTGGATGCTGTTATTACCAAAACAGCCAAAGGCGCCTACATGGCCCAGGGACATGACGGTAAAGGAAACAAGCTCACTACCCTTATGGGCGAAGAAAAAGCTATGGCTGCTATTAAAGCCGGCGTAGCAAAGCAAGGCTGGTAATCAAAAAATGATTGTAGCATAAAAAAAGTGTCCCGGTTAACCGGGACATTTTTTTATTGCTTTAATAGCTTAAAGAACTGCTTCTTATTTCCGCCAGCAGCTTCAAGCATATACAAGCCATTTGCGTTTAAATTAATGAGAATTTTCTGCACAAATCCGGTACCATTTACCATTTGCTGCTGAATGGTCCGGCCGCTGGCATCATATACTTTTAGGTTAAGCATTTCTCCCTCGTTCAGTTGAAAGTTCAGGTAAAATAATCCTGTGGACGGATTTGGATAAACCGACCAGGGCAGATCTTCTGAAAATACTACGGGACGAATTGGTGAATATTTGAATGAACCATCCTGGTCAATCATTTTAAGCCGATAGTACCGGGTACCATTCTTTCCGGGCTCCTTGTCAACAAAATTATAATACTGATTACCTGCTTGTATATTACGGGCCGGCACCTGACCAATTTTTGTAAACTGGTTCAATTGATAATCAGCATTTCCCCTGGCAACTTCCAGTTCGAAACGGTCAACATTCACTTCATCTGTAGTCACCCATTCAGTAAGTATATCCCTTTCATTCAGTTTCCGGGCTGTGAAGCTGAGCAGTTTCAAGGGTAAAGAGGTAGTACCATTGATACCGCCATTATTCAGCCAGAATTCAGAAAAATCATTGGCCTTAAATTCAGCATAATAGCCTTTGTCGAAAGGAACGATAGTGGTTTTTGCCGGAATAATAAAATGATAAATACCACCCGGATTATCAGCCAGGGTGCCGTTTTCCACTGCTTTATTGGCGTTGGTGTATTTTGTTACACCCAGTTCATACGCCATGGCTGGCTTGCTGCAGAATCCACATCCGGTTGCATTGATAAGCCTCTCCATCTCAGTATCAAGGAAATAAAAACGAACTGTTGCTGAATCTGCCAATGTAATAGTAGCTGGCTTGATAGTTATGTTCCTGTCATGATAAAATTGGTTACTGGAGATGCGTACTGCACCAGTATTGATATAAGCTTGTGCATCTGTACTGCCCATTGCTGTAGCAGGTGATTTAACTGAAGCAATTAATTTTCCGCTTGCCAGAAAATTAACCCAGCTATTATCTCCATTAACGGTTTGTGTTACCGGCGAACTCATTGTGACACCATCATAAATACCAAAGGGATTACTGTAAATATGAATATCATCAATGGCCACACCTTCTTTATTAACAGAAGCATCGGAAGAAAAAACAAACCGGAACCTTAATTGGGTAAGCTGCACCTGTGGTACAGGTATCACTGATAATGGAATGGTGGCGACATGCCAGCGATGGTAATCTTTTATACTCCACAGTTCAACCCCGTTGGCAAAATCTTTATTGTACCAGTTTGTACCCTGGTTGTAAGCACCGAGTGTATCCCATACAAGACCATCAGTTGAGTACTCTATGTAGGCGCCATCACAAAGACCTGCTCCGCAATCTTCCATATCCAATGCAATACTGAAGCTCAATGCCGGAGATGTAAGTGAAGAAACATCAAAGCAGGGCGAATACAAGTAAGACTGTTCATAATCATTATAATTGCCTGCCATTCTTGTTTTCCAGGCTTTGCTGCCGCTTGCAGCCCTTGTGATTTTATATGATGCCGGGGTACCATATTCCCATGTTGTATTTCTTCCACTGCTGTACCAAGATCCATTGCCTGCTTCAAAATTTTGCAGGTAAGGACTAGCATTGGTAACTGTAATAACAGGAGAATTAATCACTACATGGCTTAAAGTATCATTCGGAAAATAATCATCTGTAAGGTAATCAACTTCTGCTTCGACAAGGTAAGTACCTGATACCACTAAATTAGCAGCGCCGGCAAAAGTATAAGTAACAGTAGTATTGGCAGCAATTGAAGCTATTTGCTCCGTAGTCCAGCTGCCGCCATTTATCCTGAAACGTACCGGTACATTACTAAGTGTAGAATTTGAGGTATTACGAACTTTTATTCTAACAGGTGTAGCCGAGGATAACCCGCAACTATTAACAATGGGTGTATCAATACTGATCAGCTGAACATCATCTGTTACTTCATAAATCCTGATGTCATCAAAAGTATAACCGGCGCCCCCGTCATTATCTGCCGCCATGTGTTGCCCAAATTGTCCCCATCGTACCTGGCAACTCGAACTGTAGTTTTGCGAATTATTCAGTAAAAAATCACTCAGTTCAATGCTGGAGCTGAGTTTAAATGTACCGTCAACAGGGTTTTGGTTGGCTGCCAGGTCAAAAACTTCAATCCAACTTTGCTGATCATTACCCCTTATCCAAACTTTATTGGCTGCATTAGATGACTGCCCATGATTTTTATACCGGAAGTCTAGCCTTAAGTCATTTGAAGCTGCACTATAGCTTGCTAGGTTAAAAGTGCCTGTCAATGAATCAACAGTTCCGGCATTATACATTTTTGAATCAAGGGTCAGTGCCCTGTTACCCGAATAGGCTATACCCGAATTAATAAATGTTCTGATTCTTCCGTTTTCGTTGCTGTTTACAAAATCATAACGGTCAAGTCCTGGTAATCCTGTTTGCCTGGATGTATGGGACTGAATGGAGGCAGCATCAAAATCGTCAATGAACGGAACAGCAGGCGTTGCACCGGTAATGGATGGATTAGGCAATTGCCTGCATATGAAAGTCTGAGAATTATTCGCCGATATTGGATCAGGTGTTTGAGGCGCTATTGTTAAATCCAAAGTATAAGTATTGACAGCAGATAAATCAATATTATTAACAGGGTTAAAGCTGTGCACAAAAGTTGATCCAGGAGCTATTGCAGGATTATTAATTGTTTCCGTTACTAAAGGACCGCCGTTTAGTGAATAGCTTACATCAATATTTCCACTGGTTGGCTGGTCATCTAAGTTTTTAATCCGGATAGTAACAGGCACATTGTTGCCAAGTGCAGTGGAAGTAAGCAGCCTGCCCGAACGATTGGGGGAAAGAATGCTGTCAATCTTAATATCATTATCGGAAATACTGCCAGAACAGGTACCATTATCAGGTTTACGGGAAACAGCGATGGCTCTCCTTCCCGGACTGCTGCCAATAATTGGACGAACGCTGGCCCAGTAAACCGAATCTTTACTTAAGCCACTGAAAGTATAGGTTAATGTAGCTGCAGAAACAGTAGCCACTGGCACCATTTCATCACCAAGCAAACGGAATACTTCGTAACCTGTTGCCCCGGGTATACTGTTCCAGTCAATGGAAAAATAACCTTCACATTGCACAGCAGAAAGTGCGGCTGTAATTGTATCATGAATTACAAATGGTAAAGTAGTATGAGTAATCCCTGTCCCATTACGGGTAATCCGCATTCTCGCTTTGTCTGTTGCCACTTGTGGTACTATAAACCATTCATTGGGATCAGGTGTAGTATAATAATAATCCCGGCGATTGGATGCGATATTATTTTTTAAAACGCTCCAGGTAGACCCATCATCAGATGAAAACTCTAAGGTAAATTGGTTTTGGGGATCGCCATAGGAGTCCCATCTCACCACCACATTTTCTCCATGAATATAGGTTTCCCCTCCAACCGGAGTGGTAATTCTGGACTCTACCGGAACGAAATCATATACCACAAAATATTCCTGAGATGGATTCTGGACGATATTGGTGGGTTTTATCCGAATAACATAATTGCCGGGAGCAGGGTTTTTTATTACGACCTGCTCAATGTTATTAATGTTATCTACGCCCTGTACAGCATTGTTTTTAATATTTATATAGGCCGTATCCAATATCAGCGGTAAAACAGTGTTGGAAGCCGGATCGTCTACTTCAAGATCAAGGTTGTTTATCAGGGTTTGCGAAGCCACGGCCGCAGCAGCTGGATCATTCCAATACAGCATCACTTTCAGTTCTGCTAATCCTGAAGGTACATTTACATTAATTGTTTGCGGTGGGCCGGGTGCAATGCTGTTGATTTGGTACCTGTTATTCTTCAGCATATCCAAAGCCCGTTGAAAGTTAGCAAGACCAAAACCATGCGAATAATCGGGACCTGGGTTACCATAATCATCGCCACTGTTGCATACTAATGCTTTTACCAAACCGTTCTTGGGATTAACACCTTGCAATAATTTATATTTTTCATAAAGCAAGGCCAGCCCCCCTGACATAGCAGGAGAAGCCATGCTTGTTCCGGTATTAATCCAATAAAAATCGAATGGCGGCGGAGCGGTGGAGGTAATAAAAGAACCAACTGTTACTATTTCGGGTTTTAAGCGGCCGTCTCTCACAGGTCCTTTACTTGATTGTCTGTAGAGGTAGCCAAGCGGCGTAAAATTCCCTACAGTAATAACATTTTTGGCTGACTGGTAACCGCCGATGATTGTTCTGAAGCTATCGGGAAAAGGTGCACATTTATATTCACCGCTATTACCCGCAGCAAATACATTTTGCAAATTAGGATATGTGAAAGCCTGCTGATCGAGAACCCGGGAATACAAATCATAAAAACCAAAAGTGTTACAATCATTAAGAATGTTGCCATAAGAATTATTGGTGATCACCATATCATGATCCGCAGTATAAGCGGCTGCATTGGTGAACACATTGGAGAAAACCTGCGAAATAATAGTTGACTTTGGCGCTATTCCTGCCCTTATTTCCTTACGAATACCGGCTCCGCCCACTATCCCACCCACATGAGTTCCATGAAAATTATATGGTGCTGCTGCCCGGCTAATCAAACGGCCGGTAAAATCAATATGCTGCTGAAAATCTGCATCATCTCCTACGCCTATTGTCACCCCGCTGCCTTTCAGGTTTTCTCCACCAACACCCAAAGGTGCATTGAGAAGCGAAGTCCTGATGCCATCTCTTCCCCAATTCGTCCAAAGGTCACTCAATGGCTTATCTTCTCCCGGCACCACCTGCACAAATTCTACAAACGGAAAAGAAGCCAGCTCTGTCAATCTTCCTGCGGCAATCCTTAGTTCCAGTATTCTGTACTCCTTTAATTTGCTGCCAATAATAGCAATATTTTTTTGGGCGAACTGCTGTTTCACCTCTTCAAAAACGTAACTAGTGGGAAAACTAATCCAAACATCTACCGTACCGGTTACTTTAACAGCATGGGCAGGAAACATACCGGCTGCTAACCCGGCTTGCATTTTTTGCACAGGAGTCAGTTCTATTACAGATCTTGCTTTGAAATTTAGTAACTGACGCTGATCCAGCGAACCAGTAATTGTTGCTGTATAAGCATTATTGGGGACATAATCCAGCAATTCAATTCCTGCTTGTTTCAGTTGCAACCTCTCCGACGGTGAAGGAATCTGCTCGAACTGTATAACAGCCAAAGCCTTTCCATTCGTTCGGGAGGCAACCCTGTTATAATTATCAATACTTTCTGCCGTAATATTTTTTGGAGGAACAATCGTTCCGCTTTTTAGTAACAGACTATAGCGGGAATCGTCTTGTGCTGAGACGGATAGCGACATTAACAGCACGAAAGCCATCAAGGGAATTGGATAGAATCTCATAGTGATTTTAGTGATATTAAAAATAAGATAATTAGCTGAGAAAAGCCAATCCTGTTTAGGTCCTGATTCACATACGTATCAACGCATAAGAATGGTTGCCTTTGAAGTTAATTAGTACTGGGAAGTAACTGTTTCGTTAGTAAAACAGAATTGGTGCATTGCCCTTAGAAACCGGTACAAGGTATCCATATTTTTTACATCCGAAGCGATTAGCAGAAAGAGTTTACCTGTTTGTTTCAGTTTTCCTTTATTGGTGCCTGTCTGCAAAAACTGGATGATTTTCTGGAATGTATCCGACTCAAAATAGGGCGAATCCGGCCGGTTAATAAAGAAACAACGAAGTGTATCATCTTTTAAACTCATTTTCTCAAAACCCAGATCCACTGCCAGCTTACGGCACCTTACGGTAATAAAAAGATCTTCTACCTGTTGCGGCACCGGGCCAAAACGATCGCCGAGCTCCTGTTTCATCGCTGTCAGCTCTTCCTCCGTCTCACAATTATCCAGTCGCTGATAAAGTGACAATCGTTCTGTAATACTTTCTACATATTCATCGGGTATCAAAATTTCCAGGTCTGTATCAATTGTACAGTCTTGTACAAAGTCGTCCTGCTTTGCAATTTCTTCTTTGAAAAGCTCCTTGAAATCGGTTCGTTTCAGTTCACGAATAGCTTCATCCAATATTTTTTGATACATCTCAAATCCAATCTCTGCCATAAAGCCACTCTGTTCACCGCCTAAAAGGTTTCCAGCTCCCCGTATGTCCAGGTCTCTCATGGCAATCTGGAAACCACTGCCCAAATCACTGTGCTGTTCCAATGTTTGCAGCCTTTTTCTCGAGTCATTGGGCAATGTACTCATGGGTGGTGCCAGTAAATAACAAAAAGCTTTCCTGTTGCTGCGCCCTACCCTTCCTCTTAACTGGTGCAGATCACTTAAGCCAAACTGATGTGCATTGTTGACGATAATCGTATTCACATTAGGAATATCGACTCCGCTCTCTACAATATTTGTACAAACCAGCACATCATATTTTTTGTCAATAAAATCCATGATCCGCTCCTCCAACTCATGTCCTTCCATCTGACCATGTGCATAACCAATACTCAGGTCGGGACAAAGCGCCTGAATGATAGCCGCCATTTCTGCGAGGCCGGCAATACGATTATAAATAAAGAAAACCTGCCCTCCCCTTTCTGTTTCAAAATAGATAGCATCACGGATAAAATCTTCGTTATAGACCTGTACTTCGGTCTGGATAGGCTGCCGGTTAGGCGGCGGCGTATTCATGATACTCAGGTCTCTTGCCCCCATTAATGAGAATTGAAGGGTTCTTGGGATGGGAGTTGCGGTTAAAGTCAGGCAATCAACTGTAGTACGGAGCGTTTTTATCTTTTCCTTATGCCCAACGCCAAACTTCTGTTCTTCATCAATAACCAGCAGGCCAAGGTCTTTAAACTTTACTTCTTTCCCTAATAGCCCATGAGTGCCGATAATTATATCAATTTTGCCTTCCTCCAGTTTCTTCAGTGTTTCCTTCTTCTCTTTTGAAGACTTAAAGCGGTTAAGGTAATCAATCGTCACCGGGAAATCCTTTAACCTGTCCTTGAAAGTTTTATAGTGCTGAAAAGCAAGGATGGTTGTAGGAACAAGCACCGCTGCCTGTTTTCCATCCACACAAGTTTTGAAGGCAGCCCTGATCGCCACTTCTGTTTTTCCAAATCCAACATCACCACAAACCAGCCTGTCCATAGGTGATGGCGACTCCATATCTTTCTTTACATCTGCTGTAGCTTTGCTTTGGTCCGGAGTATCCTCATAAATAAACGATGCTTCCAGTTCTGTTTGCATGTAATTATCCGGCGTATGTGCAAATCCCTGCTGCGCCTTTCTTTTTGCATATAACTTAATAAGATCAAATGCGATCTCTTTAACCTTAGTTTTAGTTTTCTCTTTTAGCTTATTCCATACATCACTTCCCAGTTTATTCACCTTGGGCACACTGCCATCCTTTCCGGTATACTTGGCAATTTTGTGCAGGCTGTTGATATTGACATACAGAATATCTGTGTCCTTGTAAATTAACCGTACGGCTTCTTGTAAACGGCCATTTACCTCCAGTTTCTGCAGGCCGCTGAAAATACCTACGCCATGATCAATATGCGTGACAAAATCGCCGGGCTGTAACTCACGAAGTGTCCGCAAGGTGAGTGCCTTATTTTTATTATATGCCTGCTTGACCTTGTACTTATGATAACGCTGAAAAACCTGGTGATCTGTATAGCAGACAATCTGCAAATCCTCATCAATAAAACCTTCGTGTACTGAAGTAGCAATCGGATTAAATACAATCTCCGCCTTCAGATCGTCGAAAATACTTTGCAGCCTTTCCAGCTGACGGGGGTTTTCGGCAAAAATGAACAACTGGTATTTTTTTGCCTCCCAGCTTTTCAGGTCCCTGATCAGCAAATCAAACTGACGGTTGAAGGAAGGTTGTGCTTTTGTAGTATGGTGAATAGTGAATGCTGAATAATGAGAAGGGAAAGAATCTTTGTGACCAAACCCCACTACATTTTTCTGAACTATTTTTTCTTCAAACTCAACTACAGAAATAAAATCATTTATTCTGACATCTGTTTTAACCAGGTTTTCATCCGCTTCCTCTTTTCTTGACCTGGATGGCTGATTTTTTATTTCTCCCTGCAGCCTTAAAAAGCTGTTCAAGTCCTCTTCATTGTCAGCGATATGCTCTTTGCAGAGTTCATAATCCTGTATCCATACAACTGTATTCTCCGGCAAAAATTCAAATATGGAAATCCGGTCCTCACTTTTAATCCCGATATTCATCGGGAGGGCATCTACATTAGGAATAATGCTTACCTGTAGTAATTTTCGTTCACTCAACTGTGTTTCCGGATCAACAATTCGGATGGAATCAACTTCGTTTCCAAACAATTCTACCCGGTAAGGTTTTTCATTACCAAATGAATAAATGTCCAATATCCCTCCCCTTATGGCAAATTGACCCGGCTCA
Source organism: uncultured Chitinophaga sp. (assembly GCA_964409055.1). Lineage (GTDB taxonomy): Bacteria > Bacteroidota > Bacteroidia > Chitinophagales > Chitinophagaceae > JJ008. Next base: position 9,359 of record CAYPBW010000019.1, read on the forward strand.
TACACAAAATCCGTTCTTTCAAAACCATAATCAGACAGTTTCAATAACAGCTGTTCTGTATTAATCGTATCACCTGTTTTTATATGTATTATATTGGATGAGAGGGTACCAGGCAGTACTACTTTTTCAAACAGGGCTTCCGGGTAGGTAACAATTACTTTCTTATTCCCCCCGGCAGCTACTTTGGTAAGCGCCTCTGTCCGAAGCATTACATGAGATGAATTTAAAAGCTGGTAATTCTTCCTGTTTTTAAAGGAAGATGGAAAATAAAATATGTCCAGGGCCCCTGTCAGGTTTTCCAGGGTATTATGAAAATAAGCTGCCTCCTCTGCATCGTTCAAAATGATCAGGTGATTCAATTGTGATAAGGAAGGATGAGTAAATGCAGCTGCTACAACAAACTGGGAAGAACTCCCCTGCAGGTTTTCGAGATATATTTTTTGGGCAGGGGCAAAAGAAAGCATGTCCGCCAGTTGAAAAAGGCGGGGGGTGTTTTGATACTGTTCCAGCAATTCCTTCACACTCATGAGAGGCGCAAAATTAATTGATTGGCAACGATTGCAGTAATAAATTCCAATAATCACAACATTCACATGGCCAGATGGTTTTACCTTTATCAAAATCAGCAAAATGGCATTGTTACCCTGGCGCAAAGGTGTTGTGACCAAAATTGATGATCACACACATAACACAAGAAGGTTCTGGATACAGGTGCCGGAGTTAGAAAAGTTTGATTTTGTGCCCGGCCAGTTTGTTACCCTTGACCTGCCTATCCATGAAAAGCCCAACAAACGGTGGCGCAGTTATTCTATTGCTTCCTGGCCGGATGATAGCAATACATTTGAACTGTTGATTGTGCTGGCACAGGGAGGACTTGGCACCAGCTATCTCTTCGATTTTAAAAATATTTCTGTGGGCAGCGAACTAACCCTTCGTGGGCCGCAAGGGGTGTTTACCCTGCCTGAGAAACTGGATAAAGACCTTTTCTTAATATGTACAGGAACTGGTATTGCTCCATTCAGGAGCATGGTAAATTATATTAAGCTAAAAAAAATATCATTTAAAAATATTCACCTGGTATTCGGCTGCCGCAAAAAAGAAGATCTTTTGTACTATGAAGAATTAAAAAAAATGGAATTGGAACTTCCGGGCTTTCATTATCACCCCACTTTATCAAGAGAACACTGGGACGGTCACTATGGCTATGTTCACCCTATTTATATGGATCTCTGTAAAAACAGGCAAGAAGCACTGTTCTTCCTCTGCGGCTGGAAGCACATGATTGATGAAGCAAAAAAGCATATCACAGAAATGGGATATGATAAAAAATCTGTTCACCAGGAATTGTATGGATAATCCCTGATGGCACTTCAATATTTTTTTAACTGATAAAAAACAAGGCACTCGTTGATATCTGTCATGTACCTTTTTTAACGCATAGTTCCTATATTCGTGCAAACCAATTTGCGTATGGGGGCTTCCTCGCTTATTGTACTGATTATTGCTGCCATTGCCTTCTCCGGCATTGCGATTCTCCTGTCAAAATTTGTTTTAAAAGCATCTACCAATAAACAAAAGGGCGAACCTTATGAGTGTGGCATTCCCACAACCGGCAAAACATGGATACAGCTAAATGTTGGTTACTACCTTTTTGCCCTCATCTTCCTGATTTTTGATGTGGAGCTTGTTTTTCTATACCCCTGGGCCGTTGTAGCCAAAAGCATGGGATGGATCGCATTAATTGAAATAGTTATTTTCTTCTTTATACTTTTCATGGGATTCCTTTATGCACACAAAAAAGGAGCCCTGAAATGGATGTAATGCCAGTTTTAAGAAAGCTAAACCGATGATTAAGATCGAAAATGAGTGATGAAGTAAAAATATCTGAAGGCAAAATGATAATGCCGCAAAGACCGGAGAAGCTGGAAGACACTTTTCCGGGCCAGGTACATAACCTTGCAGGCGGAGAGGTTGTCCTTAGCAAGCTTGATGACCTGATCAATTGGGCAAGGTCCAACTCTATATGGCCGCTCACTTTTGCCACCAGCTGCTGCGGCATCGAGTATATGGCAGTAGCGGGTTCTAAATATGATTTTTCAAGATTTGGCTTTGAAGTGGCCCGTGCAACGCCGCGGCAGGCTGATGTAATTATTATTGCAGGTACAATCGTCAACAAAATGGCGCCTGTATTAAAAAGGTTATATGACCAGATGGCCGACCCCAAATATGTAATTGCCATGGGCGCCTGTGCCATCAGCGGCGGACCTTTCTTTTATAATACATATTCGGTAGTAAAAGGTGCCGACCATGTGATTCCTGTAGATGTGTATGTAGCTGGTTGCCCCCCAAGGCCCGAAGCTCTGCTGCATGCACTGATAACATTACAGCAAAAGATCAAAAGCGGATTAACCAGGGAACAAATAAGAACAGGCAAAGAATAATGACCAACGAAGAACTGAAAATAAAGATCACTGAACTGTTGCCGGCAGCCACTTTTGAAGAAGGCGGCGAATGGATAACCGTAAATGTGGAGCCACAAAACTGGCTGTCTTTTGCTCAGCAATTACGCAGTGATGACGCTTTATTCTTCGATTATCTTTTTTGCCTAACCTGCATTGACTGGAAAACACATCTCACCATGGTATACCACCTGTCATCTACCCGTTACAGGCACAATATGGTGGTAAAAGCAAAGCTTGACAGAAATAAACCTGAAATAGAAACTGTATCACATATATGGCGTACAGCCGAGTTTCATGAAAGAGAAGTGTATGAAATGTTTGGAGTGAATTTTCTTAACCATCCTGATTTGCGTTTATTGATTTTGCCCGATGGATGGGAAGGAAAGAATCCCCTAAGAAAAGATTTTGAAGATCCCATTAATATGATAAGGCTTTGATATGTACGAAGAAGTAGGCACAACCACTGAAGGCGACCTGGTCATTAACGTAGGACCACAGCACCCGGCCACCCACGGCGTATTGCATCTTGTCATTACGCTGAACGGGGAAACTATCAAAAAAGTGGAACCTCATCTTGGTTATATTCATCGCTCTATCGAGAAAATGTGTGAGAGCCTCAGCTACCGGCAATTTATATACGTTACCAGCCGGATGGATTATCTTTCTTCTCATATAAATAACCATGCCTGTGCTTTGTGTGTTGAAAAAGGCTTGCAGGTGGAAATCCCTCCAAGGGCACAAGTCATCCGCATATTGATGGATGAGCTGACAAGGATTGCGTCCCATGAATTATGGTGGGGAGCCATGGCTATGGATTTAGGCGCTTTTACACCTTTCTTCCATGCATTCAGGGAAAGAGAAAGTATTAACGACATTATGGAAGAAACCTGCGGCGCCCGATTAACCATGAATTACATGGTACCCGGCGGTGTAATGCAGGACATTCACCCAAATTTTCAAAAGAGAGTAAAAGATTTTCTCGTACAGTACAAAAAGAAGATCAGGGAATATGATGAACTGGTTACGGGCAATATTATTTTCCAGAACCGGATGAAGGGAATTGGTTATCTGTCACCGGAGGATGCCATCTCTTACGGCTGTACCGGACCCACAGCAAGAGGTAGCGGAGTGAGTTCCGATATCAGAAAGCTGTATCCGTATGAAATTTATGACAAGCTTGAATTTGACGAGGTGCTGGAAACTGCCGGTGATTCATTTGCCAGGTACATGGTACGCATCCGGGAAATGCAGCAATCTATCCGCATCATCGAACAATTAATAGATAATATACCTGAGGGTGATTTCCAGGCAAAAACAAAAGCGGTATTGAAATTACCTAAAGGAGAGTTTTATACAAGAGTAGAAACTGCCAGAGGCGAACTGGGAGTGTATATCGTAAGCGAAGGCGGCACTACGCCTTATCGCATCAAATTCCGTTCCCCCGGCTTTTCTAATCTTTCGGTACTGGACCACATTGCCCGCGGCAGCAAGATCGGTGACCTGGTGGCCATGATGGGAACACTGGATTTAGTAATACCTGATATTGACAGATAACATGTGGAGTTTTAGACATATTGCCAATGAGATTCATGCCTGGTTGAGTGCCACCTTCAACCCCACATGGACATTGATCATAGAAATGGTACTGGCCGGTGTAGCTGTGATTGGCCTTTTTGCTGCATTGGGCCTGGTATTGGTATTAATGGAACGAAGAGTTGCTGCCTGGATGCAAATCCGCCTTGGCCCTAACAGGGTTGGCCCCAAGGGCTTATTGCAATCATTGGCCGACACATTGAAACTGATCGTAAAGGAAGGACTAACCCCCGATGGTGCAGATAAATTAATGTTTAATGTGGCCCCGTTCATTGCCATGATAGTAGCCATGCTGCTGATGGCGCCCATCGCTTTTGCCAAAGATTTTCAGCTATGGGACCTCAATATCGGGGTATTATTTGTTTCTGCAGTTTCCTCATTAATGGTGATAAGCATTTTGATGGCCGGTTGGTCAAGCAATAACAAGTATTCCTTGTTAGGCGCTATGCGAAGCGGTGCACAAATCGTAAGCTATGAATTATCTGCAGGACTGTCTATTCTGACGATCGTTGTATTTACCGGCAGTTTGCAGGTTTCAGATATTATTCATGCGCAGGCCAATGGTTGGTGGATATTTAAAGGTCACCTGCCTGTATGGATCGCCTTTGTTACTTTTATTATCGCCGTAACAGCCGAAACAAACCGTGCCCCCTTTGACCTGGCAGAAGCAGAGTCAGAACTGACCGCCGGTTTCCATACAGAATATTCGGGGATGAAGTTTGCTTTGTTCTTCCTGGCAGAATATATCAATGTGTTTATTGTTTGTGCAATTGGTGCCACATTGTTCCTGGGCGGGTGGATGCCTTTTCATATCGGTAACTGGGAAGGTTTCAACCGGGTGATGGATTATATTCCATCGAGTATCTGGTTTTTTGGAAAAACGTTCTTCTTAATATTTGTCATAATGTGGTTCCGGTGGACATTCCCCCGTTTGCGGATTGACCAGTTGCTGAACCTGGAATGGAAATACCTGTTGCCAATCAGCATGATCAACTTGCTGGTGGCGACAGCAATGGCAATATTAGGATGGCATTTTTGACAACTTATTTAAGTAAAAATGAGCTGGCTTAAAACATCAGGCTATGTAATAACCCTGTTCGGTATGGGTTTTTTGATTTGGAATCTTTATACCAGTTTCTCTGGTGGTAAGGTTTCCGGATTATATACCACCATGGGCTGTTCTCTAGTTGCAATCGGCGCAATTGTAATAAAGAAGTACCGGCAAAACATACAACGATAAACAGATTATGTTTATAGTGAAATATATAAAAGAAGTTTTTGGTGCTGTGAAATCCTTGTTTACCGGGATGAAACGGACAATGTACTATTTCACGCATCACAAAGAAATAATCACACAGGAATATCCTGACAACCGGGACAAACTGGTGTTGCCGGAAAGATTCAAGGGTGAAGTGGTGATGCCGCACAATGAAAACAACGAACACCGCTGCACGGGTTGCCAGGCTTGTGAACTGGCCTGCCCGAATGGTACGATCAAAGTTATTTTTAAAAACGAACTCACACCGGAAGGTAAAAAGAAGAAAGCGATTGATAAACTGGTTTATCACCTGGAATTATGCACTATGTGCAATCTCTGCGTGGAGGCTTGTCCTTCAGATGCCATCAAGATGGCCCAGACATTCGAACACAGTGTGTACGACAGAAGCCAGCTGACAAAAATTTTGAATAAACCCGGATCAAAAATCATGGAAGGAGTAGAATAGCCCCCTAAATCCCCCTGAAAGGGGACTTTAACGGCTAATGAACAAAAAGAAAATAGTAATGAGCGGATCAACAATCATATTTTATTTGCTCGCAGCATTAACATTAGGCTGTGGTATATTGTCCGTCAGCACCCGGCAGATATTCCGTGCCGCTATTTACCTTTTATTCTCGCTGATAGGCATTGCCGGTATTTATTTCTGGCTGCAATATGAATTTATTGCGGCAGTACAGATAGTGGTTTATGCCGGGGGCATTGCAGTACTGATCATCTTCTCCATCTTTCTTACCCAGCAAGCCGGGGAGAAACTGCCAAAACAAAAAATCGGAAGAAAAATATTTTCGGCATTGGCTGTATTCTGTGCATTTGCCTTAACGATGGTGCAGGTATACCAGCATGAGTTTTCAAAAATAATTACTGATGCCGCTCCCGCAACTGTAAGAAACATAGGCGAAAAGATGCTGAGCACCCAACAAGGTGGCTACGCATTGCCTTTTGAAGTTATATCCATGCTGTTACTGGCAGCCATGGTTGGCTGTATCGTAATTGCGTTAAGAAGTAAACCGGAAACAAAATGACCATCGAACCCGGATTATATCATTTATTGTTTATCAGCACAGCGCTGTTCTTCATTGGTGTCTACGGTTTTTTTACCCGAAGAAACCTGATCACCATGCTGATGAGCATAGAACTGATCCTGAACAGTGTGAACCTGAATTTCATAGCTTTTGACAAATACCTGTGGCCCGGTAAAATGGACGGACTGTTCTTTACCGTATTCATCATTGCTATTGCAGCCGCCGAAGCTGCTGTGGCAATAGCTATTATTATTAACCTGTACCGCAGCCACCAGTCCATTGATGTCGAAAATGCAGAAGACCTAAAGTATTAAACAATTATGCCGAACGCAACCATTATAGCACTGATTCCCTTGTTGCCGCTTGCCGGTTTCCTGTTGTTAGGTTTATTTGGCAGAAAATATTTGAAAAACAGTTCCGGCATTATCGGAACCGCCCTATTACTTACATCCACCATTTTAGCCCTGTACACTGCCTATGAATACTTTTTTGTTTACGGAAAGGTCAATGGTATCTACCAGCAACTGACCCCACTTAAAATTACCTGGCTGGAGTTTTCTAAAGGTGTATCCATAGATATGGGCCTGATGATAGACCCCATATCGGTAATGATGCTGGTGGTAGTTACCCTTGTTTCGCTGATGGTACACATCTACAGTATCGGCTACATGAAAGGAGAAGAAAGGTTCTCCACCTACTATGCCTTTCTTGGGCTATTTACTTTCTCCATGCTTGGCCTGGTGTTATCTACCAACATCTTCCAGATCTATATTTTCTGGGAACTGGTTGGTGTATCCTCGTTCCTGCTCATTGGGTATTATTATAATAAACCAAGTGCAGTGGCAGCAAGCAAGAAAGCCTTTATTGTAACCCGTTTTGCCGACCTTGGATTTTTAATTGGCATATTGATCTTATCCTATTGTTCCGGTACACTTGACTTTGCCACATTGATCCAGCGACTGACTTCACCGGAATCAAACGAATTTAAAACAGCCGTTACTTACTCTTTCCTGGGAGCTTCCGCACTTACATGGGGAGCAGCTTTAGTATTCATCGGTGGTGCCGGTAAAAGTGCTATGTTCCCGCTGCATATCTGGCTGCCCGATGCCATGGAAGGCCCTACTCCCGTTTCAGCATTAATCCATGCTGCTACAATGGTTGTAGCAGGCGTTTACCTGGTAGCAAGATTATTCCCCGTATTTGCTATTACCACACCGGCAGTACTGGAAATCATTGGCTGGGTAGGTGCCATATCAGCCATCATAGCCGCCGTTATCGCCTGTACACAAACAGATATAAAAAGAGTACTGGCCTATTCCACCATGTCACAAATTGGATATATGATGTTTGCATTGGGTGTAGCGAAATATGGCGCTGAACCTGCATTAGGTTACACGGCTTCCATGTTCCACCTTTTCACCCATGCCATGTTTAAAGCCTTGCTGTTCCTCGGGGCAGGTGCCGTTATCCATTATGTGCATAGCAATGAAATGAATGATATGGGCGGACTAAGAAAATATATGCCGATCACCCATATCACCTTTTTGATTGCCTGCCTTGCTATAGCCGGTGTTCCGCCATTTGCCGGATTTTTCAGCAAAGAAGAAATTCTGTTGGCCGCATACCAGGATAATATGGCCATCTACTGGATCGCATTGATCACTTCCGGCATCACTGCTTTCTATATGTTCCGCTTATACTTCAATATTTTCTGGAACAAACCTCATCATGCGCATGGAGAAAAGCATAGCGAAGGTGGTTTTGTTATGATGCTGCCTTTAGTAATATTAGGAATAGGCGCTGCAGCAGCGGGATTCATACCCTTTGGTGAATATGTAAGTGCTGATGGCAGGCCGCTGGCATCTCATTTCCATTTACAATTCTCCATTTTACCCGTAGCGTTAGCACTTGCCGGCATATTGCTGGCTATGTGGCTTTATTATAAACAAAATGATAGACCTGCAAAACTGGCTTCTTCATTGGGCGGTTTTTACAAAGCAGCTTATCATAAATTTTATATTGATGAGATATACCTCTTTGTAACAAAGAAAATATTATTCAACCTGGTAGGCAGGCCGGCTGCATGGTTTGACAGAAATGTGGTGGATGGATTCATAAACCTGACCGGTAATACCACACAGGCTGTTTCAGAAGGAATAAAAAAAATACAATCAGGAAAAGTACAGCAATATGCCATTTACTTCCTGGGTGGGGTAATTGTGCTGGCTGTATTGTTCATTTATTTTATTAAATAAGTGCAGATTGAAGAGAAACACAAAAAATATTACGTCCCTTGTTGCTGATGAAACGATTATCAGCAAGATCTACCATATCAGATCTCAAAATGTAATGTTTGATCATGACCTGGCACAACTATATGGTGTTGAGGTAAGGGTTTTAAACCAGGCAGTGAAGAGAAATATAGACAGATTCCCAAAGGACTTTATGTTCAAACTAAATGAAAAAGAATTTCAAAACTTGAAATCACAATTTGTGACTTCAAGTTGGGGCGGAAAAAGAAAGCCTCCATTTGCATTTACAGAACAAGGAGTCGCTATGTTATCCGGTGTTTTAAACAGCCTCGTCGCCATACAGGTGCATATACGGATCATTCGTGTCTTTGCAAAAGTGAAAGAAGTACTTCTAAATCACAAAGGCTTGTTACTAAAAATTGAAAAAATTGAAAAAGATGTAAGAGAAAATAAGGAAGATATAACAATGATCTTCGAGGCCTTAAAACAATTGTTAAACCCGCCTCAGCCTAAAAGAAGATTAATCGGTTTTAACCGGAAAGATGATGAATAAACTGAAAAAATGAACCTTTTATTACTCATAGGAGCCCCTTTACTGACTGCACTTGCTGTGTTGC
>CAYPBW010000019.1:18683-26640 GCA_964409055.1 uncultured Chitinophaga sp.
ATGAACCTTTTATTACTCATAGGAGCCCCTTTACTGACTGCACTTGCTGTGTTGCTTTCCCGCAACAGGCAACAGGTAAAATGGATATCGCTGGCCGGCTCCGCTGTACAACTGGCATTGGCCTTTGCTCTCTTATTTGCTTTCCGGCAGGAAAGAGCGGCCGGCAACAATGCACAAATGCTCTTTGAACAGCATTACAAATTATTCGAGTCGCTTAATATCAATTTTCACTTTGGCGTGGATGGTATTTCTGTTGCTATGATATTACTGACTTCCTTCGTTGTAATTGCAGGGGTGCTGGTATCCTGGAATGTAGAGAAGATGACCAAAGAATTTTATTTCCTGCTGCTGCTGCTCGGACTCGGTGCATATGGTTTCTTTATTTCGCTTGATCTGTTCATACTTTTCTTCTTCCTCGAAATTTCTGTAATTCCGAAATATCTCTTAATCGGCATTTGGGGAAGCGGCAAAAAGGAATACAGTGCCAATAAACTGGCACTGATGCTGATGGGTGGTTCCGCCCTGATACTGGTGGGCATGTTGGGGCTTTATTTCACCACCGGTTACAGCTTTGATATAATGACATTATCAAAAGCAAATATTCCGGCTGCCACACAAAACCTGCTGTTCCCATTGCTGTTCGTGGGATTTGGTGTATTCACGGCGTTGTTCCCCTTACATACATGGGTGCCCGATGGTCACTCCTCTGCCCCTACAGCCGGTTCGATGTTCCTGGCCGGTATTTCTATGAAACTGGGTGGTTATGGATGTTTAAGGGTAGCAACCTACCTCTTGCCTGAAGGAGCAAAAGAATATGCCAATATCATCATTGTACTTTCTGCCATTGCTATTTTATATGGCGCCTTCGCCACCATGATGCAGAAAGACCTGAAATATATCAATGCTTATTCTTCCGTTAGCCATGTGGGTTTTAGTCTGCTCGGTATTGGCATGCTTACGCAAACAGCTATTACCGGAGCTTTAATGCAAATGGTATCACATGGGGTAATGACAGCCCTTTTCTTCGCCGTTATCGGAATGGTGTACGACAGAACACATACACGAATGGTAGCCGACATGGGCGGACTAATGAAAATGATGCCGTTTATTGCCACCGTATTCTTTATTGTAGGTCTTTGTTCTTTAGGACTTCCTGGGTTCAGTGGCTTTGTAGCAGAAATGACCGTCTTTATGGGCTCCTGGCAGAATGATGATGCGTTTCACCGGATAGCCACTATTGCCGCAGCCATGTCGATTGTGGTGACAGCAGTATACATATTAAGGGCAACCGGTAAGACCATGATGGGGCCGGTAGTGAATGCAGAACATTTGCAACTGGGTGATGCGAAGTGGAATGAAAAATTAGCGGCAATTATATTGGTTGCAGGTATCGTGGCGATCGGTATTGCCCCGGGCTGGCTGAATGATCTGCTGAAACCGGCTGCTGAAGAAATAATGAACAGAATTGCTGGAAAATAAAATAATGACCGGATGAATGAGTTTCTCACCTTGATGAAAAGTGAACTGGTGCTTACCGGCATCATCTTCCTTCTTCTCTTTATCAAAATTGGTAAAGGGATGAAGAATGAATCACTGCTTTCCCTGATCCAGCTGCTGCTCTTACTGAACTTCATATTCAGTTTCTTTTTCAACAAGGAGGGCAATCTCTTTGGTGATATGTTCTATACTACACCATTGATTGCTTTCCAGAAAAGCATTTTAAATCTCGGCGTTTACCTGATCTCATTATTGTGTTCAGACTGGCTGAAGAAAACACAGCACCTGCCGGAATTCTTCCTGCTGATGTTATCTGCATTGCTGGGTATGTTCCTGATGATCTCCAGCGGCAATCTCCTGATTTTCTATTTATCGCTGGAACTGGCGACCATACCCGTAGCCGCTATGGCCAATTTCGACCTGGAGAGAAAACGTTCATCCGAAGGAGCCATGAAGATGATCCTGTCCTCTGCTTTCTCTTCCGGCATTTTATTGTTTGGTATATCATTGATATACGGCAGTACTGGCTCGATAAGCTTACCGGCCATCAGCCAGTTACTTAATGGATCTCCTTTACAGATACTGGCTTTTGTTTTCGTATTCACTGCCTTTGCTTTCAAATTATCCATTGTGCCATTCCATTTATGGACAGCCGACGTATATGAAGGCTCCCCGATTGCTGTTACTTCTTTTCTTTCTGTGATCTCCAAGGGGTCTGTTGCATTCATCTTTATCACTGTCCTGTACAAGGTATTTACACCCATGCTGGAAATATGGTACTGGATGATAGTGATACTGGCAATTGCCACCATGGTCATTGGCAACCTTTTTGCTTTGCGCCAGCAGAATATAAAACGATTCCTTGCTTTCTCCTCCATTGCACAGGTTGGTTTCATCCTGGTGGGTATCAGCAATGCTGATTACCTGGGAATTGCTTCAGTAGTTTACTTTGTATTGATCTATGTATTTTCCAACCTGGCTGCTTTCGGAGTGGCTGCAGTCATTGCAGAAAAAACAGGCAAAGAAAATATTGATGACTACAAAGGATTGTACAAGACCAATCCTTTTCTGACATGGATTATGGCGTTGGCCTTATTTTCTCTTGCAGGAATACCGCCAACGGCCGGTTTCTTTGGTAAATTATTTTTATTGACAGCAGGCGGCGCCAGGGCTGAGTATTGGTTCATCCTCGTTGCGGCATTAAACATGATCATTTCGCTTTACTATTACTTACGGGTGGTAAGGGCCATGTTTATGGATAAGAATGATAACCCGGTTGAACCGGTTAAAGCAAGTCCGACCGTAAAATTAGCCCTGATCATCTGTGGAAGCGGCATTGTGTTGGCTGGATTATTAAGCTGGATATTTGAATACATCAAAACTTTGCAGTACTAGTTATGGCACTCAATAAGAATCATGAATTCGAAGAACTCGACGGTGTGAAATGCGGCATTGTAGAAAAGAATGTAAAACCTGAAAGAGTCAGCTTTTTAAAAGAGTTGCTGGAGTTCAACGGTTATACAGTTGTTGTTGTTTCTTCTCCTGCACCCAAAGCCGCACCGGCACCTAAGCCTGCCGAAGGTGAAGCAGCTGCTCCGCCACCACCTCCACCGGCTCCTGAAACTTTTACTGTCGGAGTAACAGACTATACATTTAATTCAACCAACGCAATATTTGGCCGGATGCTGAAAACGAAAGATGGTCACATTGTTACACTGGCTTACTGGCAACAAAAAGAAGCAGCAAGCAACGATGAGATACCATACTACGAGCACCAATGAGTCACTATTCGTTCTTTTGTCAGGAGAGAACCGAATGTAAATCAGCATTTTCCCAATCAAAAGTGATAAGAATCAGGATTTCCGCTGACCTGCGTTTTCATTAATCAAGTGGCTTCGTCATAACTATGCAGGGCATAAAAGCTTGTATATTATGGCAACAAAAACTAAGGCCGGAAAGTATGTATACTTCTTCGGTGGCGGCAAAGCCGACGGAAACGAATCAATGAAAAACCTCCTCGGGGGCAAAGGCGCCAATCTCGCCGAGATGGCAGGTCATCCCAAACTGAAACTGCCCGTTCCCCCGGGATTTACTGTAACAACTGAAGTTTGCACCTATTACTATGCAAACAGGAAGACATATCCAAAAATATTAAAATCCCAGGTACAGGAAGCACTGGCAAAAATGGAAAAGCTGACCGGAAAAAAATTCGGTGATGCGGCTAATCCGTTATTGCTCTCTGTTCGTTCCGGCGCCCGCAGAAGTATGCCGGGTATGATGGAAACGGTATTAAACGTTGGATTAAACGAAACAACAATAAAAGGAATCATCGCCCAAAGTGGTGACGAACGCTTTGCTTACGATGCTTACCGCCGCCTTATCATGATGTATGCCGATGTGGTGATGGAAAAAGCAGCCGGCATTGAAGCTAAAAATGGTAAAGGAATCCGTAAAGTGCTGGATGAAAAACTGGAGCATATCAAACACAGTAAAGGGTATAAAAGTGATACAGAACTTACGGCTGATGAATTGAAGGAACTGGTGAAAGATTACAAGAAAACCGTGAAGAAAGTATTGGGTAAAGAATTTCCAGATGATCCGTATGAACAAATGTGGGGAGGTATCGGTGCTGTGTTTGCCAGTTGGAATGGTAAACGAGCCATTGAATACCGCCGTATTGAAAAAATACCGCATGAATGGGGTACTGCTGTAAACGTACAAGCCATGGTGTTTGGCAACATGGGTGATGATAGCTGTACAGGTGTTGCCTTTACCCGCAACCCCGGTAATGGTGAAAACAAATTCTATGGTGAATACCTGGTAAATGCACAGGGTGAAGATGTAGTAGCCGGTATCCGCACCCCGGCACCGGTAAATGAATATTCAAAGAATGCCCAGAGCGAACATTTTACCACCCTTGAAAAGCTGATGCCGAAATTGTACAAAGAATTATTTGAGTACCAGCGTCGCCTGGAGAAACATTACAAAGACATGCAGGATATTGAGTTCACCATTGAAAAAGGAAAACTCTACATGCTGCAGTGCCGGGTAGGTAAACGTAATGGTGTAGCCGCTGTTCGTATGGCTACCGAGATGTACAAAGAAAAACTCATCGATATAAAAACCGCTGTAATGCGGGTAGGACCCAACCAATTAGTAGAGTTGCTTTTACCTATGCTCGATCCCAAAGCTGAATTAACTGCACCTGTTATTGCCAAAGGTTTACCAGCAGGCCCCGGTGGCGCAAAAGGCCGTGTGGTTTTCTCTTCTGCCGATGCAGTAGCATGGGCCGCCAAAGGAGAAAAAGTGATCCTGGTAAGAGAAGAAACATCTCCGGAAGATGTGGATGGCATGCACAAAGCACAGGCCATCCTGACAACCAAAGGTGGTATGACATCACATGCTGCCCTGGTAGCAAGAGGCTGGGGTAAGTGTTGTATCGTTGGCTGTGGTGATATAGAAATTCACAGCGATGGCAAAAACTTCCATGCAAAGAATGGGGTTGTTATCAAAGAAGGCGACTGGATCAGCCTGAATGGTACTAAAGGCCTGGTGTATGAAGGCAGCATGGCGCTGGTGGATATTGACATTGATAAGAACCAGTCATACAAAGACCTGATGAAACTGGTGGATAAAACCAAACAAATCGGTGTAAGAGCTAACGCAGAAACTCCTGAGGATGCACTGCATGCTGTTAAGTTTGGCGCCGAAGGTATCGGCCTGTTCCGTACAGAACATATGTTCTACGGTGAAGGAAGTGAAGAGCCTTTGTTCCAGTTGCGTAAAATGATCGTCAGCAAAACGGAGAAAGAAAGAAGACAGGCGCTGGATGGCCTGTTCAAATATGTAAAGAAAGATGTAAAAGACACCCTGGAGGTAATGAAAGGCCACCCGGTTACCATCCGCCTGCTCGATCCGCCGCTGCATGAGTTTGTTCCGCATGATAAAGAAAAACTGCGCCAGCTCAGCAAAGAGCTCGGAATCAGTATGGGTATGCTGAACAGAAGAGTGCTGGCATTGCATGAAAACAACCCGATGCTGGGACACCGTGGTGTTCGTTTGGGTATCAGTTATCCGGAAATCACGGAGATGCAGGTAAGAGCCATTTTTGAAGCCACTGCTGAATTGCTGAAAGCCGGCAAAAAAGCATTACCTGAGATAATGGTGCCTGTAACAGTTATCTGGCATGAACTGCGCCACCAGAAAGAAATTGTGGACAGGGTGTATAAAGAAGTATGCGAAAAGATGGGTATGCGGAAGATTCCTTACCTGTATGGTACGATGATTGAAACACCAAGAGCTGCCTTAAGAGCTGAGTTCATGGCAAAAGCAGCTGACTTCTTCAGTTTTGGAACTAACGACCTTACACAAATGAGTTTTGGTTTCAGCCGCGATGATATCGGTGGTTTCTTACCCAAATATTTGGATCTGAAAATACTTCCGGACGATCCGTTCCAGACAATTGACCAGGAAGGTATCGGGCAACTCATCAAAGCCGGTACTGAAAGGGGTCGCATCACCAAGCCGAACCTGAAAGTGGGTATCTGTGGTGAGCATGGCGGCGATCCTGACAGTGTGAAGTTCTGTCACCGTATCGGTATGAACTATGTAAGCTGTTCTCCTTTCCGTGTGCCCATCGCCAGGTTGGCGGCAGCACAGGCAGCCATTGAGAGCCCGAGAAAGAAGAAGTAATTTCTCTTGTTAACTGCTAATGCCCGGACCGTTTATACATCCGGGCATTTTTATTTGCTGATATTTTCCGACCTTGCCGACCTTAAATAGTAACCATGGAAATCAAAAATCTATTCGATCCTGCAGTAAAGCAAGAACTCCTTGACCGCATCCATACATTAACTCCGCAAACGGAACGCAAATGGGGCAAAATGGATGTAGCACAGATGCTGGCTCACCTGCAAGCTCCCATGGGTGTGGCATTAGGAACCCATAGCCTGAAAGCCAACTGGCTGATGAAACTGATCATGCCGCTGTTCAAAAAAGCATTGTATGACGAAAAGCCCTGGAAGCAGGGATTACCTACCGATAAAACATTCATCACTGCTGGTCAGCCAAAAAACTTTGAAGAAGAAAAAAACAAATTGCTGGATATGCTAAACCGCTTCTCTGAAAATAATATGGTGAACGACAAGCATCCCATATTTGGGAAACTTACCAAAGAACAATGGAGCAAAGCCACCTGGAAGCATTTTGACCATCACCTGAAACAGTTCGGCGCTTGATAAAAGTCATAGCCTCCTCTAATTTTAAACTGCCTGTGATTTAGGGGTACCACAACAATACAATAATTTTTATTATTCTGACTGAGATGGAACACTTAGGGTATCTGAGGCATATTAGCTTGAAAGACATGATAGAATATCCGTGTTTGATACGGGTAATAGCTGTACTGCTCCTCTTTTTGCTCTCTCAATTGTATGTTTGCCAACCCAAAAAGTCCTTTGTTTAAGCTTAACTTTTTGAGAAGATTCTTTTATATACGAAACGAAGAGTTTGTAGTGGTCAATGAAATTTTTATTGGGAATATATTTTTCATTTTCGTGATAATAAAACGGATAAATTCCAATGTAACCAGGCCCTACTATATTATTCTCCAATTCTCCTAAAACAGGAGAATAGAAATCAATTGTAGGCCCGCCATGCCTTTGCCTGATAAAATATTTTTTCTTACTTTCTTTTTCAAACTGTTCGAGTTCTAATGGATAAGCAGAAAATTTATTAGAGACGATAAAAAGAAGTGGACATTCTTTACAATGTAGCTCGTACTGTTTCATATTTGCGACTACAATATAATTTTCTGTATCATAATGTAAATCTGGAATAATATTGCACCCCTGTTTAAAGCAATAATCAATAAACCTGGCTCTCTCATTTTCATTTAAATAAAAATCTATCTGTGGCATTTTATTTACCTACTTTATGTGTCTCGTTTGAAATCTTAAGTTTTTTATACTCTTCTTCTCTTACTTTATTTCGTTTACTTTCTGGCTTTCTTTCAGCTTCATATATTTTTATAGTCTTACCATCTTTATCAACGATTTGTACATCTGGTTTTCTCCTAGAATCATGTCCTTGAATTTTTCGTTCTCTTACAACAGTCTGCTTGGGTCCAGCCTCTGATTGTGCCTTTTTTTCCAACTCTTTAACCTTTTCCTGATGGTCTGGTTTCCCTTTCGCACCATATGGGTTGTTTCCCTTTGCCAAAGCCCTTCCGGCCTGAGCCCCCACACCCCCAGCGGCAGTTCCTTGGCTTGTAGAATTTTTTCCGAAATCCCTAGAATTATTATTTAGTTGTCTTTCGACAGCAAAGTCCAATTGAGCAGCACTTCCGGTCATTGCTGGACGGGCAGTGCCAGTTCCTGTTGCAGCAGGAAGACTTAAATTCAAATCCAAGTCTGAATTCTCATAGGACTTAACCACGACATATGTGGTCGTACCAGCTACT
>CAYPBW010000020.1:0-26442 GCA_964409055.1 uncultured Chitinophaga sp.
TTGCCTGCCAGCTGTTCATGGGCAAAAACCCCCGTTCTGTCCTGTGCCAAATCCGCATGAATCAGCTGACGGGCATAGTTGTTGGTGCTATCAACCGATTGCAACTCAATGAATGGTGATTCCGGTAGTATTGCAGAAGGAGGGAGTGGCAATTAATTGCTATTTTTGACAAAGTAACTGGTTTCCGGGTATTAGTTAATGGTTTCCGGTTGCCAAAAAACTTCACAAACAAAAAGAACAAGATTATTGGAACAACTTTCATCACTGACCAACCGCAAGAAGAAAAGTGCAGCACGGTTAACGAAGAATTCAAAAATCATCAAAACCATTATTGCAGCTATCAGGGAGAAAAAGGGTGAAAATATCATATCCCTGGACCTCCGGAAAATAAATGAAGCAGTTGCTGATTTTTTCATCATCTGCGAGGCGGGTAACCAGCCCCAAATAAGGGCTATTTCCGATAATGTGGAGGATAAGGTTAAGGAGCTTTGCGGGGAAAACCCATACCATCATGAAGGGTTTAACAACCTGCAATGGGTGCTGATAGACTATGTGAATGTGGTGGTGCATGTGATGCTGCCTGAAACCAGGAAATTTTATCAGCTGGAAGAAATGTGGAGCGATGCTGCAGCTACCGGACACGAAGAGTAATGTTAAATATGGAATAGCTGCCAACAAATTATCTTAATTATCATTAAATAGCAGGATCAGAAAATTAAATATGTCACAAGATCAAAATAATCCAAACAGACCTCCCAGGTTTAATGGCCGTCCCGGTGGAAATGAAGACCCAGACCAGGCTCCCAAAAAAGGGCCCCGTTTCAGTATTTACTGGATATATGCCATCATATTCGCCGTGCTGATCGGCTTCCAGTTGTTCAATCCTTTGTCACCCAATATGGCAGAGAGCAATGATATTGAGTTTAAGTCCATGGTGGCTGCCGGCGATGTGAGTAAGGCGGTTATTGTCAAGAACAGAGATAAGGTCAAAGTGTATCTCACAAAACAGGGGCAGGATAAATATGCAGATAAATTAAAAAAGGGTGTTTCCGGAAAAATAAGTGAAGATGGCCCGCATATGTATTTCGGTGTCACAAGCGGAGATACTTTCAAAAAGGAAATTTCTGAGTTTTTTAAAAATAATCCTACTGTAAAAGAAATTCCTGTTCTGTCAACTTCTGAAAGAGACATTTTTGGTGGTATCATACAGTTTCTGCTCCCCGTTTTATTATTCGTAGGCCTCTGGATTTTGCTGATGCGCAAGATGGGTGGCGGAGCTGGCGGTGGTGGTGGTCCCGGAGGTATATTCAATATCGGCAAATCAAAAGCGCAGCTTTTCGATAAAGGAACAAAGGTCAATATCACTTTTGCGGATGTAGCCGGTTTGGATGAGGCGAAAGTAGAAGTAATGGAGATTGTTGATTTTTTGAAAAGCCCGAAAAAATATACAAACCTCGGAGGAAAAATCCCCAAAGGTGCGTTGCTGGTAGGCCCTCCCGGTACCGGTAAAACATTATTGGCAAAAGCCGTGGCCGGGGAAGCACAAGTACCTTTCTTCAGCCTTAGTGGTTCCGATTTTGTGGAAATGTTTGTAGGTGTGGGTGCCAGCAGAGTAAGAGATCTGTTTAAGCAGGCGAGAGAAAAAGCACCTTGTATCATCTTTATCGATGAAATTGATGCCATTGGCCGTGCCAGGGGCAAAAATGTGATGATGAGTAATGATGAGAGAGAGAGCACATTAAACCAGTTGCTTGTAGAGATGGATGGTTTTGGTACGGATGTGGGCATTATTGTACTGGCGGCTACTAACCGTCCGGACGTATTGGACTCTGCATTACTCCGCCCGGGCCGTTTCGACAGGCAGATTACTATAGATAAGCCTGACCTGGTTGGTCGTGAAGCCATCTTCAAAGTGCACCTGAAGCCGATTAAAATTTCTAAGACCCTTGATATTCATAAACTGGCTGAGCAAACTCCTGGTTTTGCCGGTGCAGATATAGCCAATGTTTGCAATGAAGCAGCCCTGATTGCTGCCCGAAAGAACAAAGAGGCAGTGGACATGCAGGATTTCCAGGATGCGGTTGACCGGGTGATTGGAGGTTTGGAAAAGAAAAACAAAATCATTTCCCCGGAAGAAAAAAAGATCATCGCTTTTCATGAAGCAGGTCATGCCATCTGTGGCTGGTTCCTCGAACATGCTTACCCCTTATTAAAGGTAACGATCGTTCCAAGAGGCACAGCGGCACTGGGCTATGCACAATACACTCCAAAGGAGCAGTATTTGTACAATACTGACCAGCTCAACGACCAGATTTGTATGACGCTGGGCGGAAGGGCCAGTGAAGAAATTTTCTTTAGTAAAATTTCTACCGGTGCCCAAAATGATTTGCAGCAAATCACCCGTATGGCGTATGCTATGGTGACGGTTTACGGCATGAACGATAAAGTAGGAAACATAAGCTTCTACGATCCGCAGCAGGAAAACACTTTCACCAAGCCATATTCAGATGAAACAGCAAAGTTGATTGATGAAGAGGTAAGGAAACTGATTGATGCAGCTTACGACAGAACTAAAAAGCTGTTGACAGATAAGAAGCATGAAGTGGAAACACTGGCTATGGCACTACTGGAAAGAGAAGTGCTGTTCCAGAGCGATGTGGAAGCCCTGATTGGTAAACGTCCTTTTGAAGACAAAAAGCACCTGGCTGTGGAAGAAGCAGTGGTAGTCGAAGAGAAAACGGAAGCAAAGCCGGCTGTTGAAACAAAGCGGGAGGAATCAAAAGACGGCTTAACAGGTGATATAGGATTAGCCCCCTCTATTTAATGAACTATTATGAATGTTTCTCCCTCAAAAGAAAACATCCTGAAAAAAATACGTAAGGCGTTGAGTCACTCAACGCCTTTGCCTTTTCCGCAAAGTGAAGGTAACCAGCCATTATTTGCCCCTCTTCAGCAGGAGCCCGAAGTGGAGTTTGCGGAGCAGTTTACTAAGTTGCAGGGTAAGTTCATTTACTGTATTAACCAGCAGGAATTTGCATTTCAGCTAAACAGTCTTATCAAAAAGCAAGATTGGCAGAAAGTATTTTGCCTCGAGGATAAATTAATTGCTTCTGCTTCTTCTCAGCTGGCCGACAGATTAGTAAAGACTGATCTTTCCAATTGCGATGTTTCCATTACCGGTTGTGAGTACCTGGTGGCCAGAACAGGAAGTATAGTAATGAGTGCGGCACAAAGCAGCGGACGCAGTGCCAGTGTGTATGCGCCCATTCACATTTGTATAGCTTATACCAGCCAGATTGTTTATGATATAAAAGACGCCCTGCAATCTGTTAAAGAAAAATATGGCAACAGCCTTCCTTCACTGATCACTTTTGCTACCGGGCCCAGCCGCACAGCCGACATTGAAAAGACACTGGTGGTCGGGGTACACGGACCCAAAGAGGTTTATCTTTTCCTGGTAGAGGAATGATGAAAATCATCACTGTTTACTTGCTATTTCTTGCCTGAGTTTACTGGTTGGCCTATCTTTATACCATGACGAGTAATGGTGTATATCATCTTTTTGTATACGGATCTTTGCGTAGCGGCTTTCAAAGCCCCGCCTATGAGTATATAAGCCGGTTTTTCGAATTGGTGGGTGATGCGAAGGCAAAAGGAAAGATGTATGATCTGGGTGAATACCCCGCAGCTAAACCAACCGATGAAGAATGCAATATTGTAGGTGAGTTATACCGAATCAAAAACGAAAAGGAATCTGACTGGGCCATCGGTCAGCTGGATGATTATGAAGGGGTAAATGCTGAGTACGATGAAGTGCAGCAATACTACCGGGAGATTGCCATGGTTTGTTATAATAATGAAATGATTCCTGCCTGGATATATTGGTATTGCGGCGATGTAACAGGTAAGCCGGTCGTTGAATCCGGCGATATGTTACAATACCTGAAGGACAAGCAATAAACTCTGTGTCATACTTGCTTCCGAATAAAAAAATATACTTTCTTTCTGACTTTCACCTTGGTGCGCCGGATCATGCCTCCAGCCTCGAAAGGGAAAAATTGCTCGTTCAATTCCTTGATAAAATACGAGAAGATGCTGCAGAAATATTTCTTGTAGGAGATATGTTTGATTTCTGGTACGAGTACCGAAAGGTGGTTCCGAAGGGCCATGTAAGGCTGTTAGGCAAACTGGCAGCGCTTTCGGATGCAGGAATTCAGCTTCATTTTTTTGTGGGCAATCATGATATGTGGATGCGGGATTATTTTCTGCAGGAACTGAACATGCCTGTTTACTTCGAACCCAAAGAGTTTGTATTTAACGGAAAATCATTCCTGGTAGGTCATGGCGATGGTCTTGGCCCCGGTGACCATGGATATAAACGACTCAAGAAAGTTTTTAGAAACCCGGTCAGTAAATGGCTGTTTGGTATTCTTCCTCCTGTAGCCGGCATGAGTCTTGCTCATTATATGAGCCGCAGAAGCCGGGCGCAAACTGGTTCATCAGAAGAGGTTTTCCTTGGCGAGGAAAAAGAATGGCTGATTATTTATTGTAAAGAAGTGCTGGCTCAAAAGAAAATTGATTTTTTTGTGTTTGGACATAGACATTTGGCTATAGATTATCGTCTGAATGAACAAAGCCGGTATATTAATCTCGGTGATTGGATCCGGTATTTTACTTATGCAGTATTTGACGGCGGGAAACTGGAGTTGAAATCATATGCAGGAAAAGAAGAAAAAATAATTCGCAAGGGATGAGGAGATTTGCATATACGTTATTCTTAATGATGTTTTACTGGTTAAGTGTCTTTAGCCAGGGAGACAGCAGTTTTCAGCTGGTACGGACGCTGAAAGGAGATATAGCCGACTTTACCGTTGACAACCTTGATAATGTTTATATCCTGACCAGCCGTAACCAGGTTAAAAAGTTCAATGCCAATGGTGATTCAGTTGCCGTTTTTAATGACGTAAGGAAATTCGGGAAGGCTACCCTGGTGGATGTGTCCAACCCCTTGAAAGTCCTGTTGTATTACAGGGATTTTGCTACTGTGGTAATGCTTGACCGCTTTTTAAATGTGGTCAATACTATTGATCTCCGCAAACAAAATATTTTCCAGGCCAAAGCCATTGGCCAGTCTTACGACAACAAAATCTGGGTTTACGATGAGATGGAAAACAAATTGAAGAAGATTGACGAAGATGGGAAACTGCTGCAGGAAACGCCGGATTTTCGCCTCATTTTTAACCAATCACCATCTCCTTCAAAAATATTTGATGAAAATAAATATGTTTACCTCTATGATTCAACGAAAGGAGTCAATGTATTTGATTATTACGGAGCTTTAAAAAATAATATCCTGATCACCCGGTGGCAGAATCTGAAAGTGACAGGTAAATACATTTTTGGCTCAAAGGCTGATACTTTGTACCGGTATGAGATCAGCAATTTTGTATATGATGAATGGAAAATGCCTGAACAAATATCTAAGAGCCGTTTGTTCAATTTTTCTTCTGCCCGCCTCTATGCATTAAAAGAAAACAGTATTGAAATTTATTCTATAAGATAAGCTGTAGCGGACAGCTTCAGTGCTAATCAATATTTTTGTGGTATGAATGATTTCCTTGAACAGATATGGTGGGGCAATCCTGTAAAGAACTATTTCATTACCGGCGGTGTCATACTTTTTGTTTGGCTACTGAAGAAATTCATTTCCCGCTATTTTGCCGGCCTGCTGTTCAGGGTGGTACACAGCATCTGGAAAGATGTGGATAAGAAATCCTTTGTGAACCTGGTAGTAAAGCCACTTGGTTTTTTTCTCCTGATCCTTGTTTCGATTGTCACATTGTTCAAGCTGAACTTTCCCGAAGAATTAAACCCGACTATTTATAAGTATACTATTAAAGAAATTGTTCATTGCTTTGGAACGATCATTCTCATTGTTTCTTTTATCGGTTTGTTGCTTCGCATGATTGATTTTATTGCCCTGATCCTGGAGAAAAGAGCTAACCTTACACCCGACCAGACAGATAACCAGCTCATCGTTTTCTTTAAAGACTTTTTTAAAGTGATTTTAGTGATTATCGGTGTAATGCTGGTGCTTCGTTTTGCCTTTGATCAGAATATCGGGGGTTTGTTAACGGGTTTAAGTATCGTTGGTGCAGCTATTGCCCTGGCATTAAGAGAAAGCCTCGAAAACCTGATAGCCTCCTTTATAATCTTTTTTGATAAACCATTTGTAACCGGTGACCTGGTAAAAGTGCATAACGTTACCGGAACGGTAGAAAGAATCGGGTTGAGAAGCACAAGAATCAGAACAGATCAGAAAACATATGTAACAGTTCCCAATAAGCAAATGGTGGACAGCATACTGGATAATTTGTCTTTACGTACCCAGCGAAGGGCCGACCTTAAACTGGAACTGGGCTTAAATACTCCGGCAGCAGTAACAGAACAATTCATCGGCGGCATAGAAAAAATTCTTAACCGAAAGGAGATTGAGAGCTATAATGTTCACCTTTCTGATATAACACATACAGCCCTTGTCATTGTTTCAGATTACTATACTGCTCCTGTTACCATCACAGAATTCAACCAGGTAAAACAAGAGGTGAACCTGCAAAGCCTGAAGCTGCTGGAAGAATTGAAAATTGAAATTGCAGGGGCCAGCGCCGATATCAGGTTGCAAAAACAGGATTAATTACTTCCTGCTGTATTGACGATTTCGCCCAATTCTTTATCAAACATTCCGTATTTGCCATATTCTACTACTCGGCCAAGCTCTTTCCCTTTTTTCATGATTATAATGGTAGGAACATTTGTGACATTAAGCGCCTCGCACAAATGACTCAAAGTTTTTTTATTACGGTCAACGCCAATTAATGAAACACTGTTATCACTGAAACCTGCTGCATCTGTTAATTTAAATAAGCGGGGTATTACGAAATGAGAATCCTCGCACCAGGTACCCATAAATACCAGTAATTGCACAGAATCCTTATTCTTTTGCAAAGCGTCTACTGCGGCTGCGTAAGGGGTATAGATTTTTTGTGCATCGGAATACCATTTAAAAGTGGTATCGCTTGTTATGGCCTCACGGGAAAGTATTCCCTTAAGCGATTTTTCATTAGGCCTTTCCACTAATACCTGGTATTGGTTCTGGGCAAGGGTAACTCCTGTTGTAATCAATAATGCAACGATGCTCAATATAAATTTCTTCATAAGAAAATGATTAGTTGGCAAAAGTAAACCCGGACGATGAGATGATGAATGACGGGATGTTAAAGTTGCAAAAAGGTGACTTTTTGGGTCACAAACTGGCTTTCAGTTCCAGGAAAAAATTCTTGATTTTTTGTAAAGACTGGATGGCCGCAAACTTTTCTTCTGCTTTTTTATTTTTTTTCAGATAATCCTTTGCCCCTTCAATAGTGAATTTGCGACGGCGAAGCAGGTCATAGATCATTACCAGGTTCTTGATGTCAACGGGGCGGAAAAAACGATCGCCTTTTCGGTTTTTCCGGGGTTGTAAAATGTCAAATTCTGTTTCCCAGTACCGGATCAGGGATTGATTTTCCCTGAACATGGCGGCTACTTCCCCAATAGAATAATATTGTTTTTTGAATAGTATCTCATCTTCCGGAATCTGAACCAGGTCAGCTTTGAGATCAATTTCTTTTAGCGATTTTCTTCCCCTTTTTCCTGCGACACTAAAAGGGTTTTGCGGTTTTGGCAGGGCTTCATTGACGATTTTCACTGCGGCCTCTGCCGGCTTCTTTTCTGCAACCGGGACAGTTGGAACCTGTTCAGTTTCTTCTGCAGGAAGAAAATCAAAGGTTATTTGTGTAAGGGGCCTTGTCATAGTGATTATTAATGTAAAGATAACAAAGCCTGCGGCGGATAATGGTCACCTGCTATACTTGTGGAAAAATCAGTTGCATCGCCCTAGTCAAGACTTTGGTTACTGGCAGCAGCTTTCTTAAGAATCATATCAAATTGTTCCGGGGTGAGGTCATTGTAGAAGAAATAGATCGGATCAATTTTGTCACCGTATTTATGTACTTCGTAATGACAGTGCGGGCCGGTTGATTTTCCGGTGCTTCCCACCCAACCGATTACTTCGCCCCTTTTTACAGCCTGGCCGTTTCTGGCTTTTACTCTTACCATGTGGCCATACAAAGTTTCATATCCAAATCCGTGGTTGATGATTACATGGTTACCATAACCATTACCGGTATTTCCTGCGGTGGTTACGGTACCGTCAGCGGTGGCGTAAATGGGTGTTCCCTGCGGGGCGGAAAAATCAAGCCCTGCGTGGAATTTGGTGGTTTTATATACCGGGTCTATACGATAACCAAAACCAGAGGCGATACGGTTAAGGTCTTTATTGCTCACCGGCTGAATAGCCGGTGTCCTGGCCAGCAGCTGTTCTTTATTTTTTACCAGTTCCTCTACTTCGTCGTAGGATTTTTTCTGTGCTTCGATACGGCTGGTCAGTGTATTCAGTGTATTCAGGATAGAGCCTACCAGCTGATTGTCCTTTAGTCGTCTTACTGTCTCAATTTCCAGTTTGGTTTCCAGTTCCTTTGCCCGTGCACTGTCGGGTACCGGGCTGGCTTCAAAGATGGCCCGGTACACATCATTATCTCTTTTCTCCAGCTCCTTCATTTGCTGCTGCAGCGATTCAATCCTGTCTTTCAGTTGCCGGTAATTGTCCCGCAGGTCTTCGTTTTGCTCTTGCAGGATTTTTTCTTTGGGAGAGCCAATGAACTGAAAGGCAACATAAGAAATCAGGGCGGCTGTAACCAGGGCGGCAGCTATAAAACCAAATATACGCAGCAGTCTTACCCTCAGGGGTGTTTCCAGTTTTTCATACCGGAGCGTATTGGTATTATAATAGTATTTTATTTTTTTCATGAGCCTGCAACCCACCCCATTACAGCCTATAAATACCGTGCTGAATCTTTACCTTTGCGGCCTTGCGGGGGATGGCAAATATAGCCCCATATACCGCAAAAATCAACCCAGAGCAAAGGCAGAAACGGTGAGAGGTAAAGAAATCAGCGATTTCGCCAAAAAAGTACGATATGACAGCAAGTGAAATACGACAGGCATTCCTGGATTTTTTTCAATCGAAAGGACATGCGATTGTTCCTTCCGCTCCCATAGTGGTGAAAGATGACCCTACCCTTATGTTCACCAATGCAGGAATGAACCAGTTTAAGGATTATTTTTTGGGGAATAAAAAACCACCCTACACCAGGGTGGCCGATACCCAGAAATGCTTACGGGTTAGCGGCAAGCATAATGACCTGGAAGAAGTAGGAGTGGATACCTATCATCACACTATGTTCGAGATGCTGGGCAACTGGAGCTTTGGCGATTATTTTAAAAATGAAGCAATTGAATGGAGTTGGGAATTGCTGACCAAAGTTTATAAGATACCAACAGACCGTCTTTATGCCACCGTGTTTGAAGGAGATGAAAAAGAAAAATTACCGGCTTCTACCGTCGCATTAGCGAAATGGAAATCCATACTTCCAGATCCGTTTACACAAATAGTTTTTGGTAATAAGAAAGATAATTTCTGGGAAATGGGCGATACCGGCCCCTGTGGTCCCTGCAGTGAGATACATGTGGATCTGAGGCATGATGAGGAGAGAAAAAAAATTCCCGGTCACCAGCTGGTAAATAAAGACCACCCACAGGTCATTGAAATATGGAATAATGTATTTATTCAATACAATCGTAAAAAGGATGGCAGCCTGGAGCCGTTACCTGCCACTCATGTGGATACAGGTATGGGACTGGAAAGATTAGTAAGGGTATTGCAGGGCAAAACATCAAACTATGATACAGATATTTTCTCCGGGACGATTGAAGCAACTGGCAACATCGTTAGGAAAAAATATACAGGTGGTGATGATAAAGAAAGTGTAGCCTTCCGTGTTATTGCAGACCACCTTCGTGCTATCAGCTTTACCATTGCCGATGGGCAATTACCTTCCAACACCGGTGCCGGTTATGTGATCAGGAGGATTTTAAGGAGAGCAGTTCGCTATTATTATTCATACCTGGATTACAAACATCCTTTGCTGACCCAACTGGTGCCTGTTTTGGCAAATCAATTTGAAAACGTATTTCCTGAATTACAACAGCAGGTTGATTTTGTAAGTAAAGTGGTGAAGGAAGAAGAAGAGGCATTCTTAAGAACGCTGGATAAAGGATTAAAAAGAATTGATGATATCATCAAAACTGCTTCTTCAAAAATAGTAGCCGGTAAGGATGCCTTCGAATTGTATGACACATTTGGCTTTCCAATTGATCTCACAAGGTTGATCGCTTCAGAGAATGGATTGTCTGTTGATGAGAAGGGTTTTGAAACTGAAATGCAACAGCAAAAGTCCCGCAGCCGCGCCGCCACCACAGTTGATGCAGGGGATTGGGTGGTGCTCAAAGAAGGTTCCAACCATTTTGTAGGCTATGATTCGTTGGAAGCAAAAACTTCTGTATTGAAATACAGGAAAGTAAAAGCAAAAGGTAAGGAGGCATACCAGGTTGTACTGGATACCACCCCTTTTTATGCTGAAAGCGGCGGACAGGTTGGTGACAAAGGGTGGTTGCAGATCGGCTCTGTAACGGTTGAGGTAACGGATACTAAAAAGGACAATGACCTTATCATCCACTTCACTGAAAAATTTCCTGAAGAAGTAAGTGGTGAACTAATCGCAAAAGTTGATGCGGTCAAAAGAAAGAATACAGCCTTGCATCATTCGGCTACTCACTTATTGCATGCAGCGTTAAGGAAAGTGCTGGGAACCCATGTTGCGCAAAAAGGCTCATTGGTGAATGAGGAACATCTTCGTTTTGACTTTTCCCATTTTGCCAAAGTAACAGATGAAGAGATAGCGAAAATTGAAGCCATCGTAAATGAAAAGATCAGGGAGAATATTCCTGTTGTCATCAAATCATTACCTAAAGAGGAAGCTTTGAAGCTCGGTGCTATGGCCTTGTTCGGCGAGAAGTATGGCGATGTAGTCAGAGTGGTTATTATTGACCCGGCTTATTCTGTGGAATTATGCGGTGGCACCCATGTCGGCTCCACCGGTGAACTGGGCTTTTTCAAACTGACCAGTGAATCGGCAGTTGCAGCTGGTGTAAGAAGGGTGGAGGCTGTGTGCGGCAAACTGGCAGAGGATTATATAAATGAAAATTTACTTCTGCTGGATAAGCTCAAAGACGCATTGAAGTATCCAAAGGATATTCAAAAAGCAGTTGAAAACCTGCAAACGGAGAATGCGGAACTCAAAAAGCACCTTGAGGCCTTGGAGGCGAGGCAATTGGTAGCTATTCGTAATGAGCTTTTACAAAAAGATGAAATCATCAACGGGGTGAACTTTGTAGGGGATATTATCGAGGTAAGCAGCGCAGATGCTTTGAAAAAGCTCTGCTATGATTTGAAGAATCATCTTCGTGACCATGTGGCTGTTCTCTGCGTCAATCTGGGAGGCAAACCTTTTGTAGCAGTAGGTATTTCAGAAACAGTAGTTGCAGCTAAAAACCTGGATGCCGGAAAGATCATCAAAGAAACTATTGCGCCGCTGATCAAAGGTGGCGGGGGTGGTCAAAAAACATTGGCTACAGCCGGGGGACAGGATGCAGGAAAACTGGGCGAAGCAATTGAAGCGGTGAAAAAGCTTTTATAATTTGCCACCAAACAAGTCTTCCTCTTCTTCTTCGAGAATTCTTTTTCGTTCAGCCCTGATATGGCTGTCTTCTTTATATATCCGTATGGCATATATGATAAGAAAGATGCATACTAAGGCAAACAATACAATGATAAAATAGACCATAACTGATTAGTCAATAATGTATTTGCCAAATTTCAGGTTTTATAATTCCCAGACAATACCACTTTCCGGTTAGTAAAAATACGCAAGCCAGTGGCCATGAATATTGTCATAGAAACAGAAAGACTGATTCTTCGCACATTCACGGAGGATGACGGACTACTTATTTACGAGTTAAATAAAGATCCGGATGTTACACAATACACTGGCGACCCGGTGCAGGATATTGAACATGCCTGCCAGATATTGAAACAGGTTATATTGCCTCAATATGCACTTTATAATCATGGCCGGTGGGCTGTACATGTAAAGTCAGGCCTGGAGTTTATTGGCTGGTGTGGATTAAAGGCAAGACCGGAAAGAAATGAAATAGACCTGGGATACCGGTTTATGAAATCAGCCTGGGGTAAGGGTTTTGCAACAGAAGCTGCCTTTGCCTGTCTGCAATATGGATTTGAAAAACTAAACCTGCCAAGGATTGTTGGCCGGGCCATGCCACAAAACATTGCATCGCTGAAAGTGCTGGAAAAGTGTGGCATGAAATATATTGGTGAAGAAGTTGTAGACGACCACCCGGCCATTACCTATGAGGCAATCAACCCGTTCATCCGGTCATAATGCCATCCGGCAAAAGAGGGCTATTTAACATTTCCGAAACATTTCGTATTTCCTTTTTTGTCTTTATATTTGACTACGAAATTCAACGTAGATAAAATAAAAACATTTCCTGTATGAGAAAGATAAGAATAAAGAATGCAGTTTTGGCTGCAGCGATTGCTCTCTTTGCCCCTGCCACTTTGTTGGCTCAAAAAGATGAAAAGGATAAGGGAGTAAAAGAAGAAAGAAAAGATGTACAGCAAATCATCATAACCAAAAAAAGTGGTGCTGATGATAAAGTAGTAGTTGAGATTAATGGTGATAAAGTAACCATCAACGGAAAACCATTGGAGGATTATAAAGACAAGGGTGGAGATATCAAGGTAAGAATGAACAGGCTGAAAGATGTGGAAGCCCTGACATTTGAAAGAGCTCCCCGCGGCGGTGTTTGGAATTTTAATGACAATAACGATAATTTCCGTTTTTATAGTATTGATGAAAACAGGGCTATGCTGGGTGTAACCACCCAAAAAGTGACAGAAGGTGCTGAAGTACAAAGCATAACCCCGGAAAGTGCAGCAGAAAAAGGGGGATTAAAGGAAAACGATATCATTACTAAGGTTGATGATAAAAAGATTGTTAGCCCTGATGATCTCTCAGAAGCCATAAAGGCACATAAACCTGGTGATAAAGTAACCATTACCTACCTCCGTGAAGGGAAGGAAAAAAAAGCAACCGTTGAGCTTACAAAATGGAAAGGGGCTAAAAACTGGCCAATGGGAGACAATTTCAAAATAGACCTTGGCGATATGGATTTTGAAAGTATTATGCCAAAGATCAAAGAGATTCCAATTCCAAAAGCACCATTTGGCCAGAATTGGACATGGACAGGGGGTGGTCCAAAGCTCGGATTGTCCGTACAGGATACCGATGATGGCAAAGGTGTAAAAGTGATTGAAGTGGATGACGAAAGTAATGCTGAGAAAGCAGGTATCAGGAATGATGATGTCATTACTGAAGTAGATGGTAAGGCCATCAACAATGCGGATGATATGGTAAGAGTGATAAAGGAAAGCAAGGATAAAGTTTCTGTAATGATCAAATTGAAAAGAGACGGAAAAACACAGAATGTGGAAGTAAAAATGCCCCGTAAATTAAAAACAGCCGATTTGTAGATACTTTTTTGAGTTTTGGTGTGTGGTTTCAAAGCCCCGCTGTTGTCGCTGACACGGCGGGGCTTTAACTTTTTTGACCTGTTCTACTGCCTTAAATAGGCTATTTTTGCCCACTTATTTAATGACAGATTATAGTGCATACGAAATTGTAGTGGGATTGGAAATACATGCCCAGTTGCTTACGCAAAGCAAATTGTTTTGCGGCGACAGCATTGCTTTCGGGGCTGAACCCAACACACATGTCAGCCCGATTACTTTAGGGCATCCCGGCACACTTCCAAAAATGAACCGGAAAGCTATCGAGTATGCGATAAAAATGGGGCTTGCCTGTAATTGTACCATTCAGCAGTATAATTATTTTGCCCGTAAAAATTATTTCTACCCGGACCTGCCAAAAGGCTACCAGGTATCGCAACATACCACACCGATCTGTACCGGAGGTTTGGTAAAGATCAAAACTGACTCCGGGGAAAAGCAAGTAAGGTTAAACCGGATTCACCTGGAAGAAGATGCAGGTAAAAGCCTCCATGATATTGACCCGGATAACACCTGTGTTGATTATAACAGGGCTGGCACTCCTTTAATTGAGATTGTAAGTGAGCCTGATCTGCGATCCGGCGATGAAGTGTTTGCGTATGTAACAGAAGTTAGAAAACTGGTCTGCTACCTGGAGATATGCGATGGGAATATGGAAGAAGGCAGCCTGCGTTGCGACGCTAATATTTCCGTACGTAAAAAAGGGGATACAAAACTGGGAACCAGGGTTGAAGTAAAAAACCTGAATTCTATAAGGAATGTAAAAAGAGCGGTTGATGCGGAAGCAAAAAGATTGATTGACATGCTGGAAAATGGAAAAACCATTGTTCAGCAAACAAGAAGTTTTGATGCCAATACCGGGACCACTTTTGCCATACGGGATAAAGAGGATGCAGATGACTATCGTTATTTTGCTGAACCCGACCTCACACCGTTTCAGTTACAGGATGAATTCATAGACAGAATAAGAAAAAATCTTCCTGCTCTGGCAGAACAAAGAATGCAGCAATACATTTCATCTTACCAGCTTTCTGAATATGATTCAGCCGTTCTAACAGAGGAGAAAGTGTTTGCCGATTATTTTGAAGAGATCATCAGGCATACGAATAATTACAAAGCTGCGGCTAATTGGATGCTGGGTCCAGTTAAGACCTGGATGAATGAAGAAGCTAAAGAGATTGACAGTTTCCCTTTGCAACCTGTCAAAATAGCTGAGCTGATTGGATTAGTTGATAACGGCAAGGTGAGTTTTTCGGTAGCTGCAGGTAAACTGTTTCAGCATCTGCTTAAAGAGCCATTGGCAAATCCGGGGAAGCTGGCCGGCCAGTTGAATCTTTTGCAGGAGTCTGATGCATCAGCCATTGAGCCAATAGTTGATAAAGTGCTGGAAAAACTGGCAGATAAAGTGGCTGAATATAAAAAGGGGAAGAAAGGGCTTCTGGCGTTATTTGTAGGAGAAGTCATGAAACAATCAAAGGGTAAGGCCGATCCAAAGCTTACTAACCAACTATTACTGGAAAAATTAAATAAACAATCTTAATCTTTAAAAATGAAGCGTCGATTAGTAATCATGATAGTGCTGGCAACTGCCATTGCATCCTGCGGTAAAAAGTCAACAGGAAAAGCAGGTTTCAGCGTTACCGGTACTATTACCAATAGCCCTGTGAAAATGGTGTACCTGGAAGAAATTCCCATGACGACCATGCAGCCCATGCTGGTGGATTCCTCTGCAGTAGATGCCAAAGGAAAATATTCTTTGAAAGCAAAGGCTGCAGAAGCCAGTGTGTATAATATTCGCCTGGAAGGTAGCGCCTATCCGCTGGCTGGAGTTATCAATGATGCCGATAAGATAACAGTAGATGCTACATTCAACAAAGAGAATAACCAGTTTGCCGAGAAATATGAGATCAAAGGGTCGCCAGCCAGCCAGCAGATGAAAGATTTTATGGCGGGAGTAAATGATAAGCTTCAGTTCATTTTTACAAATGATAAGTTGCTGGATAGTTTGGAAAAAGTCGGAGCAAAAGATAGTCTGCTAACCTCTGCCAGGAATCAGTCCTTGCAGGCTGCTTTTGATATCAGAGCTCTGCTCGACACTACTGTTAATAATTCAAAGAACCCGGCTTTAACCATGATTGTGCTGGGCTATTACCAGAGCATGTCAGGTAATCCTGCGTTCAGGTTGGAGCCGCTCACTAAGGATGATGTTAGGGAAATCGTAAATAATACTGCTGAAAAATTTCCCAATCATAAAGGAATAGCTGCCATTAAACAGTCATTAGAAGGATGGATTGGCAAGCCGGCACCTGAAATCAGCCTGCCTGATCCTGATGGAAAAGAAGTGAAACTCAGTTCTTACAAAGGAAAATATGTATTGGTTGATTTCTGGGCCAGCTGGTGCGGCCCCTGCCGTGCAGAAAATCCCAATGTGGTCAATGCGTATACTAAATTCAAGGATAAGAATTTTGATATACTGGGCGTTTCTCTCGACAGGCCGGGTGAAAAGGACAAATGGCTAAAAGCTGTTAAAGATGACAAACTCACCTGGACGCATGTTAGCGACCTGCAGTACTGGAACAGCGCCGTTGTGCCTTTGTACAAGATTGAAGGTATCCCTTATAATGTGCTGGTTGATCCTTCAGGAAAAATCATTGCTGAGAACCTGCGGGGCGAATCGCTGGAGAAAAAGCTAAATGAACTTTTGAAATAAGCTTACTTACCAATAAGTTCCTGGGAGGTTGTGGCGGATAGCTCAACCTTTTTTTGTGCCGGTGGCAGATCATCAAAGTTTACATCCACCCGCAAGGCCTTCAATCCTGAAACACCCTGCAGTTCTTCCAGGTCATGCTTTTCTATACCGGGCTTGAGCAGATTTTTGTTTTGAAGAAACTCAATGTACTCAGTATACTCTTCTGCATCCTTATGCTGTGTATATACGATCGCAATTTTTCCGGGCTGTGTTAGTCTTTCATTTGTTTCTTTGATCCTTACCTTGTCAATACGCTTCTTTATGATCTCGTAACGAACATTGTAGGCTCCGTCCACATCAAATTTTCTTTCCTCAGTACGGAACAGTATTGCCAATGCCTGGTTGTGTGAAAGAATAAGCTGTGTTGTACGAAGAGGAATTGTCAATTCACTTTCCAGGTTGTGAGTAAGTCGTGAGGCTTTTGCCAGTACGGTCAGTTGCCACATCTTCAGGTTTCGTAAATAAATTTCATCAAACTTCTTCCTCGGCGTAAGTGACTGGCCCATATAAATATTGAATTCCAGCCCGTCGGTCACATAACGTTCAAAATAATGCGGATATACTTTTTGTGCAGCTATTTGTTCTTTGTCAATAAATCTCGATAATGTTTCGTTGATACGGGTCACACTGTTCTCATAGTCTTTTCTGTGTTTGTATAGCATGCCCACTTGGGGGTCGAGAGCACTAAAATACTCTTCAATAACATTTTTCAATGATGGCTCCACCGATCTTAAATGATTGAAAACAGAGGTTATCTGGCCATGAAAAAACTCATTGATGCTCATTTCTTCTTCTGACTGCAACACATCTGAAGCGGCGATAATATACTTGTTGATCTTAAATTCTATTTCCTGCAATAAGGGGAATGATATTTCTGCCTGTGCTTTTTTTACAACTCTTAATGCCAGTTCGAGTTGTTCAACGATATCGAGCTGAATAGAATGTGATCTTTCGGTGGATGAATTACGGATATCAATAGCGCTGTACAGCGGATACACCTCATCAAAGGCAATGCGTTCAATTTTTACATCTTCTTTTGTGGACAGGTTAACAATATAATTGAGAGCTGCTTCAGTAAACTTCCATTCTACGGCGGGCTGTACGGCAGTAAATTTCTTTTTGATAACCCTGTCAACCTGTGAGTTCAGTTGTTCAAGGCTTTTCTCTAATCCAAGTGTAAATAATGGGATGGCCGGTTCAATTTTACTGATATGCTGAGGTTTTAATTGCCCGGGTATTGTAGAAGTGATCTCCAGCATTCCAATCAGGTCTTTTTTTAATTTCAGCGGGCAAAGAATAAGGCTCCGGCCACCTTCCAGGTGATAATAATGCAGGCACTGTACTTCATTGATGGATTGTTCTGTGAGTGTTTCGAACAGTAAAGGCTGGTTATTATCCCGGAACAGCAGTTTGCAATAATCACTGATCTCGTCTTTATCAGGGATAGATTTGAAATGCCTGAACAGGATACTGTTTGTATTGTGTAAGTCAGAGTATACGTAGTGATTATTGATTTTGAAAAAAGGAGTGATGCCTATTGAAACATCCTTCATCCCTATGAGACACTGTACCTGCTCTTCCAGCTCGCTGTAAATAGAAGAATCCGAAAACGCATTATTATCAAGGAAGCGGTTTTTCATTTTAGCGATCACTTCCTGCTCTGTCATATCATTGATGCGCAGCACAAACAACCCTTCAAAAACAAATTTTTCAAGTGGGATATGCTGCATCAGTTCGGAAATGTTCATCAACCGGTTGGTTTGCGATTCAATAACACTTTCCGGAAGCTTCGGTAATTCGCCAACAGGTTTTACTTCAATGAAACGACCATCTACCCGCAATTCCATATAACGTACCAGGCCTGTTTCTTCATCCGGGGTTGTGTATACAGACCGGTATGTTTGTGAACTTTCAAGTCCATAGTATTTTTTCAGAATAAGCCCATAGGCAAATTGTAACCGCTGCGGGGTAAGTGCTGTATTCAGGTCAAACTCAGGAATTGTAATGATATTTGTCTTTGGTTTCAGCAGCAGTTTTTTAAACAGCGGTGATACATAAACGGCTTCCGGTTTAAAAGGGATAGAAACGCCATACATATAATTGGAGGTGGTAGGCGGGAAGACGGCTGATAATAGTTCTTCAATCAATTCGCTGTGTGAACGAAGGTCATTGATATCAGTGATAGGCTCCAGTAATTCGGGATGAGATTCAAACTCTTCTACCACCTGGCCATAAAGTTTCAGCATGCCGGGGTTGCCTTCAGCGATATTCTTTTTCAGGTACATTACAAGAGACCTGAAACTAAGATTGCTGTTGAATTTTACTTCAGCAGGAAGTTGGTTAACGGTTTGCATAGCAGAAGTTTTTATTAACGTCCCGGGGCTCAGGTAAAATTAACAAATATGTCTTTTGTTTTGCAGCAGCTTGTATAAAGTGAATAGTTGCAATTGCAATATACCAGTGAACCCCTCCTTTTTAGGGCTACAGATTTACATTTATCTTCTTAATCTTCCAAGAGTTACGCCGATCTTAAGCTGAATGGTGAAGAAGGCATCATTGTCCTTTGGATCGCCACGTTGCTCTCCCGTTACAGGAACATCACTCGGCACCAGTTCTTGTCTGCGGCTGTATAACTGTTGCGCAACGGCAGCGAGGTTTGCAGGCAAATAATTAGCGAAAAGAGTTGGATCTACATATTCGGTACTTACATCATCAAGATAATCAGTAAATAGTTTTCTGTGTACAAATTCAATCCGGGCATTCAGAAAAGAATTGATCTCGTATTTCAGGCCTAAACCGCCCAACAGGTTGAATTGGGTCAACTCATAACTCTTTCTGTCCTTGTATTCATTGAAACCTTGTCCTTCCAGTCTTAATGGTTGTAAGGCATACCATTGTCCGTTAAGTTTTGCCTGAGGATCGAATGTATAAATACCGGCACCAATAATAGCATAGGGCGAAATGCGTGGAGCCTGGTCTTCATCGTAATCCTTGAAGAAGAGAGGGTGCACTTCAAAAGCCAGCTGTATTTCACTGATTTTACTTTTAAAACTCAGGTTCCTTTCATAACGTCCGAAAGTTGAACCCGCAACATTTTTTAAGATACTGTCATAGCCGGTTACTTCGCCAAATGTGCCTTCCAGCCGAAGACCCGCCATATTTTTATACATGGCTGTAGCATAGAAACCGTAGCTTGGCCTGGCAGTAGCCCAACGAAGGTCTTTTATAAAGTTTTTTCCTACGCCTTTTTTACCACCCAAATCCGTCAGAGCATTCATCATGCCACCGGAAACCCCTAGCTCCATCACCACTGCATTGTCATAATACCTGTCGTTGTAATAATAATATTGGGCATCCAGGTCTTTTATGTTAAAGACACTACATATAATAGCCAATACAAAGATTTTTCTCATCCTCAATCTTTTTCGGGTTAAACGTTGATTTTACAAAGGGGGTGGATTGATGAGACGAAAAATAAAAATAGGAATAAACGATGCCGGCGAAGTTTAATTTATTGTGATGTTGAAAAATACCTGCAAACTGTTTGTAACCCGCATTTTTCACATTTAGGGTTCCTTGCGAGGCAGGTGTACCGGCCATGCAGTATGAGCCAGTGATGGGCCTTATAAATAAGGTGGCCAGGGATATTTTTGATCAAAATTTTTTCCACTGCTAATGGAGTAGAGGCTGTCTGTGGCACTAAACCAATCCGTTTGCTTACCCGGAACACATGGGTATCAACGGCCATGTTAGGCTGCTTGTCTACCACCGAAGTAATAACATTTGCGGTTTTTCTTCCTACTCCGGGTAATTGCACCAGTTCTTCCACTGTCATCGGTATGGCTCCGTGAAATTGATCCACCACCTTATTGGCCATACCAATAAGGTGCTTTGTTTTGTTGTTGGGGTAGGAAATACTTTTTACAAGCGGAAACAGTTCCCCGAACGTTGCTTTGCTTAAGGACTGCACGGTTGGATACTTTTCAAAAATTGAAGGGGTGGTCATATTCACCCTTTTATCAGTGCACTGAGCAGATAGAATTACTGCCACTAATAACTGGTACGGATCACTGAATTCCAGTTCGGTTTCAGCAACCGGCATATTCTTTTCAAAGTAATCAATTACGAAAGTGTAACGTTCTTTCCGGGTCATGCTGCAAATAAAGCGAATAGAAAATAACCGGCAAACAAGCGGAGGTGTGGAATAAAAAAAATCCCGGCTTGTGGCCGGGATTAAATGCTTTTGCGTTGGTTAATTGGTTATTGTACTTCCTCAGCTGATTTTTCCCTGGCATAGTTCAGTACATTCAGTACTACTTCTGTGCGGGGCGAAACAACGATTTTGTCAAGTCTTTGCATCGAAGCTTTAAGAACGGTCAGCTTTTCACGAAGTGTCCAGTCTTTTTGTAAAGCCTCTTCAATAGCCCTTGTTTGATCGTCAGAGGTTTCCTTGTACAAATACAATAAAAGATCCTCAGGAGTAAAAATGGTCATTGGCAAACCGATTAAATGTCCAAAAATTAAGTTGTCCTTGGTAGCTGATTCTATGAACGTCCGTGATATTAACGGGGGCTGGTTGGCCTTATTGTGTGGAGAATGCTAATTATTGGTATTATCGGGGTTTTCCGATATGATGAAAAGTTCCTCGTTATCCCTTTTCATCAGGTATTTTTCCCTGGCATATTTTTCCAGGGTAGCAGGATTATTCTTAAGTGCTTCTAATTCTTTGCGTTCTGTAACAATTTGGGTAGTGTAATGCTTTTTACTTTGTTGCAGTTCCCGTAGCTCTTTTCGTCTTTCCATTTGGGTAAAAAGGTCATTTTTATCTAAAAACAGCATTACAGCGCAAAAAACTGCAAAAGCAATCAGGTATTTGTTGCGTAGCCAGGAAGGAATATGGGTCAGGACTTTATTCATAGTATTGGTTGATTTTTGGTTCATAGTTCATGGTTCATAGATGCTTGTTTTCTATGAACCATGAACTATAAGCTATTTTCCAAATTTAATCTTTCCTTTCGGATATACTGCAGAGCTGCCCAATAATTCTTCGATTCTTAACAGCTGGTTGTATTTAGCCATACGGTCTGTTCTGGATGCAGATCCTGTTTTAATTTGTCCACAATTCAACGCAACTGCCAGATCAGCTATTGTGGTATCTTCTGTTTCACCGCTACGGTGGCTCATAATGGTGTTGTACCCGTTGTGCTGCGCCAGTGTTACGGCA
The DNA here is from genome assembly GCA_964409055.1 of uncultured Chitinophaga sp. Classification (GTDB taxonomy): domain Bacteria; phylum Bacteroidota; class Bacteroidia; order Chitinophagales; family Chitinophagaceae; genus JJ008. The sequence continues at coordinate 21,622 of CAYPBW010000020.1, forward strand.
TTAATTGTTTCTGTCACTGTTCCTATTTGGTTCACTTTCACCAGCAATGCATTGCCTATGCCTTTGTCGATGCCCTGCTGTAAACGAGTCACATTCGTTACAAAAAGGTCATCACCCACCAACTGGCATTTACTGCCAACTGCTTCGCTCAGCATTTTCCAGCCATTCCAGTCGTCTTCCGCCATGCCATCTTCTATGCTGCAGATAGGATATTTTTTTACCCATCCCTCCCAGTATTTGGCCAACTGCTCACTGCTCATCTCTTTTCCACTGCTTTTATGGAAAACATATTTTTTCTTCTTGCTGTCCCACAATTCGCTGTTGGCTGCATCCATAGCGATCATTACCTGTGCGCCTGTCTTGTAACCGGCAGCATCAATAGCAGTCAGTACGGTTTCAATAGCCTCTTCGTTGCTTTGAATGTTGGGGGCAAAACCGCCTTCATCACCCACATTGGTGCTGTATCCTTTTTTCTTCAGGACAGATTTTAATGCATGAAATATTTCCACACCCCAGCGAAGCCCTTCGCTGAAACCGGGAGCACCTACCGGCATTACCATGAATTCCTGGAAGTCAATTTTGTTATCTGCATGAGCCCCGCCATTGAGGATATTCATCATAGGCACAGGCAATATTTTAGCATTGGTACCCCCGATATACCGGTATAAAGGCAAGGAAGCCTCTTCAGCAGCGGCTTTAGCCACGGCCATACTTACAGCCAGTATAGCATTGGCACCCAGTTTTCCTTTGTTAGGAGTGCCGTCTAATTGTATCATCATTTCGTCAATACCCGTTTGATCGGCTACATCATAACCCAGCAGGGCCGGGGCAATGCTGTCATTTACATTTTTAACGGCTTTCAGCACGCCTTTTCCGAGGTATTTCTTTTTATCAGCGTCACGAAGTTCAACAGCTTCATGTATTCCTGTACTTGCTCCGCTGGGTACAGCGGCCCTGCCAATAGCGCCTTCGTCTGTAATAACGTCCACTTCCACAGTGGGGTTTCCCCTGGAATCCAAGATCTGTCTGGCAAAAATTTCAGCAATGTAACTCATAATTTGAAGGAGGTTAAAGATTAAAAAATCAGTTGATATGGCAGTCTTTCGCGGTGCAAAGAAACGGTGTTTTTGCCAACGAAATACTGATACCGGTTTTCTTGGGTTTTTTCAATAAGTTTGGAGATAATTTTTCTGGATGCGGGCAAGGTTTATCAAGGTTGTTTTTAGTTTAGTATTTCTTACCGGAATCAATTTTATTTCAAAGGCCCAGACAGGTCTTTGCCCTCCCAATCTTGATTTTGAAATGGGTGATTTTACAAATTGGGTATGTCGTACAGGGGTTGCCGATCTTGTTGGCGGATTAAATACAATAACATGGACAGGAACCGGCCCCAACCCAACCTTACACAGGATGATTACAGCTCCTGGTGGCAGGGATAATTTTGGCAATTTTCCTGAGCTATGTCCTAACGGCAGTGGTTTTACTGCCAAGATCGGCAACGAAACAGCTTCTGTAACTGGTGGGATAGGAAAAGAGGCCAGTGGAGTTTCATATACCTACACTATTCCGGCATCTACCACTACTTTCTCAGTTTTGTTTCATTACGCTATTGTATTGGAAAACCCGGGTCACCTGCCGGAGGAGCAGCCCCGCTTCAGAGCCAGGATCAGGGATCTTTCAACGGGCAATACAATCCCTTGCGTTACGTTTGACTTCACAGCTTCAGCGGGTCTTCCCGGTTTTTTACAATCCGATGTAAATCCAAATGTAATTTATAAGCCGTGGACACCGGTTACTTTAAACTTATCTGGTCTTGCCGGAAGGACAATCGAAATTGAGTTTATTGTATCAGAATGTACCCGAAATGGTCATTTTGCATATGCATATGTAGATGTTAACAGCAATTGTAATGGTGCAATTACCGGGGCTTATATATGTCCGGGCAATCCGGGAATTACCCTGACAGCCCCGTTTGGTTTTCAAAGCTATACATGGTATTCAGATAACACTTTTACTACAGTCTTATCTAATACACAATCACTGGTCTTAAATCCGGCTCCGGCTGTAGGCACATTATTTCCTGTGGTAGTTGATCCTTATCCCGGCTTTGGATGCAGGGATACCTTGTACGCTGATGTGCAAATAGCCACGGCACCTGTTTCTGTTGCTGGTCCGGATATGAGTGTTTGTCTCAGCCAACCGGTTCAAATAGGGACAGCAAGTACCCCCGGATACAATTACTCCTGGACTCCTGCTGGCCAGGTAAGCAGTTCAATTATATCGAATCCCCTTGCATGGGTAAACAACACTACTCCAACAGAATTTATCGTTACCACAACGGATATCCTGACTGGTTGTTCTTCAACTGATACTACAATCATTACCGGGCAGTCGATTGATACAACTCTTGCTGTAACTGGTAAAACAGTTTATTGTGCCGGGGATGCCAATCCGGGCATATTAACTCTTGGTACCACTGAACCGGTTACTATACAATGGTATGACGGGGTTTCGGCTATTGCCGGTGCTAACGGTCTTACCTTTCAACCAACTGCAACTGGAAACTACTGGGCTCAATTGCAGGGAGCTATTTGTACGGATTCTACACGGATAGTGCCTTTTACTATTAATCCATTACCGGTTGCCGATGCAGGACCCGATGCATCTGTATGCAGCAATCAGCAAATTCAATTAGGTACGGCGCCAGATCCTGCCAACACCTATTCCTGGACGCCGGCAGCGCAGGTTAGCAACCCCGCTATTGCTAATCCGATGGCCTGGTCAGTAGGAACTACACCGCAACAGTTTATTGTGCAGGTGGTTAATGCAGTTACAGGTTGCAGGGCCAGTGATACCACTCTCATTACCGGCCTGGTAGTGGATGATGCTATTTTGCTGACTGGCAAAAAAGACTTTTGTGAGGGAGATCCGGCAGGTGGTGTTCTTTCAGTAAATAGCAGCCTGGCGGCTGTACAGTGGTATAATGGTAATGCTGCCATACCCGGCGCTACCGGGGCCAGCTATCAACCACTGGTAACAGGAAATTATTGGGCACAGGTAAATGATCTTGGTTGCACAGATTCTACATTAACAATACCGTTTAATATTTATGCAATACCAGTAGCTGGGTTTACCGCCAGCAGTGATACGGGTTGCGTAACCAATAACTCATTTACGTTCACCAATAACTCCACGGTGAGTGACGGTTCTGCTATGAGTTATCTCTGGCAGTTCAGCGATGGTACAACACAATCAGTTACGGATGCAGTAAAAACTTTTTCTGCAACCGGAACCTATACAGTGCGACTGATAACAACTACAGGTACGGGATGTGCAGATACGTCGGCATTTTCTACAGTCCGCATCATGCCCAATGGCAAGGCTAATTTCACCTGGGATTCTATTTGTGTAGACAGGCCCATGCAATACCTTAACCTGAGCAGTGAAAATGGCTCACCGCAGGTAAATTATTCCTGGAGCTTACAGGATGGCAACCCGGATGTTTTAGTTAAAGATCCGCCTTCAGTTACTTACAATACTTCCGGTACAATTGATGTTGTGCTGAGATTGACAACGCTTGGCTGCGAAGCCTATCCTGACTCCATCGTAAAAAAAGTACAGGTTAACAAACCTGAGCCGGGTATTCGCTACAGAGATATTACTGTGCCACAGGGCGCCAATAAGTTTATTAATGTAAGGGATACTGTGGGAAATACTTACTTGTGGCAGCCGCAGGTACAGCTAAGTAATTATTATGCAAGATTTGCTGAGTTTACAGCTATTGATGATGTGCTATACACTATCACAATTACCGATCCTCATACCTGTATTACTACAGACACTTTGCAGATGCTGGTGCTGAAAAAGCCCGGCTATTACCTGCCGACTGCTTTTACACCTAATGGTGATGGCCTCAATGATATTGTACGGCCTTACCTGGTGGGTATGAAATCCTTAAAGAGTTTTTCCATCTTTAACCGATGGGGTAACCTGATCTTCTATTCTGCCAGGGAAGGTGAAGGGTGGGACGGAAGAAGCAAAGGAGTAACCCAGGATGCAGGAGTGTATGTGTGGATGCTTGAATTTTATACCAACGATAATAAGCTGGTAACTGAGAAAGGCACCATCACCCTGATACGATGATGCTTCAGCCGGATATTTACAAGCGGTTACCCGTTTTCAGAATTTGAATTTACTTTAGACTGAATCATAAAACTTTACAATTATGAGATTGTTTCTGTTGGCCCTCGGCCTTATCCTTATTTCTCCTGCTTCATTGCTGGCCCAAACCTCCCCCAAACTGATAACTACGGTGGAAGGAGTAAAAGAATATGAATTAAAAAACGGGTTGCGGGTTTTGCTTATTCCCGATGAATCGCAAACGAACATAATTGTCAATATTGTATATAAAGTGGGATCCCGGCATGAAGGATACGGCGAAAGTGGTATGGCCCACCTGCTGGAACATATGTTGTTCAAGCAATGTAAAAAATTCACGGATATTAAAAAGGCGATAGCGGATAAAGGCGCTACTGCCAACGGTACTACCTGGTATGACCGTACCAACTACTATGAAATATTATCTGCTTCTGATGAGAACCTTCGCTGGGCATTGGATATGGAAGCCGACCGTATGGTGAACTCTAAAATCCTGCCGGAGGAACTGGCCAAAGAATTCAGTGTGGTAAGAAATGAATTTGAGATTGGTGAAAACTACCCGGGTTCTGTATTGAACGAAAGGGTAATCTCCAGTATGTACCTGTGGCACAACTATGGCAAATCGACTATCGGAAGCAAGGAAGATATTGAAAGGGTAAAAGC
>CAYPBW010000021.1:0-25139 GCA_964409055.1 uncultured Chitinophaga sp.
GCTGGCGATGCAGCCTTGTTCGTTGATCCTGCAAATATTACTGAGGTTAAAAATGCAATGATCAGGATTTATAATAATGATGATCTGCGTAATGATCTGATTAAACGGGGGGATATACAAAAAAAGCTGTTCTCATGGGAGAAAACAGCTGATCTTTTATGGGAAGGCATTACTAAATGCCTTTATTGATAGGTTATTACTAGTTTAGGGTGCTTACTCGAATTCGAATATTTACTTGAACAAAATATCCTTGAGTTATAGGGTGTTTCATTTTGCAGGCCGATGATGAAACCATGATTCCCAGTTGCAACCATAGCCGCAACCTGATTTTTAACATCCACATTTGTCAGGTCAAGAAATGAGGCCGAAGTATGAGGTATTAGCACCTGGTCTGAAACAGAAGATGCTGGTTGGTTATTCCAGGTAATAGTTGAAGCACTCCAAGTGGACAACAGCCTGCGTATATACATTGCATTATTTGGTCCTGAATTAGCATCAACTTGATTTCCGTTTAAAGGTGTAGGGTTAGAATAAAGTGTAAGACTGGCAGATAATATGGTTGCCGAAGCGGGTATAGAGCTTAAGTCAAACTTGAATGCACCTCTGAAATCATATGGCGCACCTCCGGAGGTCCATGATGCAGCCACTAGTTCCGGTGCTGTTGGATCTGTTTGTGACACTCCTCCCAAAACAGCAAAATGGACTTCATTTGTATTACTCGCCGGCTGTAAAGTAAGTGTTTGTATGGGAGCCTGTGAACAAATGATTTTGGTTGTATCCACTCCTGTCAATCCGGCATTATCTACTACCATTAATTGAAAAATATAAGTACCGGCAATAACTCCTGTTATGGTTGTAGTGGGCGAACCAGGGGAGGTAATTACGGGGACATTCGGACCTGAAACAAGACTCCACAAGTAGGCGGTAATGGTTCCGTTCGTTGTGGTACCTGAGCCGGTCAGGGTTATGGAAGCTTGTGGTAGCTGAACAGTTTGGTTAGGTCCTGCATTTGCCGTAGGCGGAGATTGAAGCAACAGTTCATCTGTTTCCTTTTGACAACCCCAGAATAACAAGGCACTCAGAAAAATTACCAGGGTACTTTTTAGATAAGGTATCATAAGCTGGTTTAAAATTTTGATGTTAAGTTACATTTTTTTATTCTTTTAATAAACTAACCTTCATTTTTTTAATGATCTTATCCCAATTATATAGTGCATAAAATCCGGAGGGTGTGGCTTCGTTTGTTTCAGTATACATGATCCGGTTAACAAAGGTCTCCCAATCATTGTCGCCGACAATGGACAGTTTGTTGCCACAAACTGACCTTTCTATTCCGGCTGCCCCTGTTTTTGTGGCTATAACGGTAGCGCCAAAGGCAATGGCTTCAATCATTTTGGTCTTAACCCCCCCGCCGCTTAGTACCGGGTTAAGCATTATGTCTGCTGCTTTGAAATATGCGGTTATATCATCTACAAAACCTGCATAAATAATATTTTTATCAGCATAGGTTTTGAGATTATTCATTTCATCAGGCAAGCCTTTGCCACAGATAATAATTTTATATCGAAAGCCTTCTTTTTTTATCAAAAGGGGATTTATATTTTCAATAATATTTTTCACCGCATCCAAATTTGGTTTATAGTTTAATAGACCATTAAACAGAAAAATTTTCTCATCGGCGTCAATATTATATTTTGCCGCTATTTCATTCCGGCATTGTAATCGGTCTCCGGGATATTGATCTGTTTCTACTCCAAAAGGGAGGTCAATACATCTGGCAGGGTCAATTTTCCAGTTATTGATAGCAAATGATTTGTCTTCAGGGGTTATAAAAAAAATACCATCGGCTTTTTTAAAACAGCTTTTTTCATACCATTTTAGAATAGGCCACCACCAGCGACCTGTACTTTTGAAACGCTGGTATTCTATATTATGTGTATGAATTAAGGTTTTTATCGCGGTTCTTTTTTTAACACGGTAGGCAAGCCATGCATAGTATGGGTGCTCCCAGATTACTGTATCGAAACCGCCTTCTTTGATAATTGCAGTTATCTTTTTAATAAGGCTCCAGTCATAGTAACGGGAAAATGATTTTTTTAAAAGCGGAATCGTTTTATAGGAAGTGGCCTTCGAAAAGTCATTTCCCTCAGTAGAAATAACGGTGAGGTCAGTTTCTTTCCCCAGGTATTGGAAAAACTGTGCAATGAACTTTTGGCCCCCCGAAAAGTAAGGCAGGTAAGGGTAGGGGGCTATTGCAAGAACCTTTTTCATGGATCAATTCAAGTTGCTTTCCGGCTTTGTCTCCACGCCATAAACAATCCTACTACTAAACTCACCAGGATCACTATTGAAGCCATAAACATGATCGAAGTGCCTTTCTTTACCGATTCAGGTTCAAAAGCAAATCTAATAATGTGTTTTCCCGTTGGGATTGAAAGGCCACGTAAAATATAGTTTACATTGCAATAATCCACTTTCTTATTATCTAAATAGGCATTCCAGCCTTTTGGGTAATAAATTTCACTGAAAACCGCAAACTGCGGACCATTGCAATTAGCTTCATATTCTATCGCATCATTATCAAATTTTGTCATTTTAATAGTGGACGTGGAGTCGGTCTGAGGTTGTGTAACCAGGTTATTGAATGATTTTTCAACGATAGCTGTGTCTCTCAAATTGGTAGAACCAATCGCTTTAAAGGCGGCCACCCTGTCTTCAACTACCCTTACGTTTTTTACCAGCCAGCAATTGCCATAAGCATCCGGATTCGGAATGGCAATTTCCTGTTTTAGCTGCGGATCCCTGTAGATGATGTACTTTGTATTCAGCATATTCAATACCTGCTGGTTAGTATTGCCGCTCATGTATTTTTCAATTACATCCTGGTATATCCTCAGTTTTGCCGGGTGATAACCGCCAACTGATTTATGATAATACGATGTTCTGGACTCACTGAATGTGCCGCCACTACTGGTGCCTGCCATATTTAATACACGGTAATTGGGATCAGTATCTTTCAGAATCTGTTCGTCGATAGCCGTTTTAGCAAAGTTGGTATTCGTGTAATCATCAGCCGGTACAAACAATTGGTCCTGCCTGTTTTCAAAAGGACCTTTATCATTACTGAAATATAAATGGCTGGCAAATGTGATTTCAATTGTACTAACAATCAGTAATATAATGGCAGCAATTTTGGCATTGATTGTTCTTTTGAAATAAAGATAGAACACACCCAATGCAACTATCATCAGACCCAGAGTTCTTAGTAATTGTCCGCCAAACAACGCTTTTCTGTCAGCTTTCAATCCATTCACTACTGCCTGGCCTATTGCATCGTTCTGTGCCTGCTGTGAAATACTTTGTGCTATCTCCGGGTCGTACGGAGATGAATAACTGGCCGAAAAGTAAAAAATACCTAACAGGGCAAATAAACCTCCTGCCGTGTAAAGTATTTTTTTAAAATCTGTTTTTTGTAACTGGCCTCCAAAAAGTAATTGCTGCAGTGTAAGTACTGCGGCAATTCCCATTGTGAACTGGGGGATCACTTGTGCAAAGGCTGGTGAACGGAATTTGTTATATAAAGGAAGATGTTCAAATAAGAAAGTATTAAAACCCGGAAGATACTTACCCCATGTCATCAAAATACCCAGAACAGTAGCGGCCAGCAAGCCCCATCGCATCGGCGTTTTTAATAAAACAAAACCAATCAGTCCGAGTAAACAAATAATAACTCCGAGATAGGCCGGGCCGGATGTATACAGTTTTCCCCAGTAAACAGGCATGCCCTGGGCTACCTGCACAGCATTATTTTCCGGAACGCCCAGGTCAGTTAATTTCTTAACTACATTCGATTCTTCACCTGCGTAGCGGCTGCTATAACCTCCATAGGCATTCGGCATTATTAAGGAAACTGATTCTCCTTTTCCCAGGCTATACTCAAAAGCATAAGCTGTATCCAAACCTTTTGTTTTAGTGGCTTTTATCGTGTCGCTGGTAATCTCAAGATCTTTACCTCCCCGCATTGTGAATTTGCTGTATTCTGAAGTGGTCATCAGGATAAGGGCATTGCCTGCAACGCCAATCAATCCAGATACTATGGTTATGGCTCCGGCTATAGCAATATGTTTCCAGTCCTTTTCTTTTATCCATTTTACCAGGTAGGCTATTGTGAGTATTACCGCAACCAAAAAGAAATAATAGGTGACCTGTAAGTGGTTAACGCCTATCTGCTGGTAGGCAGCAAATGTGGTGAGTGCAAAACCCAGCCAATATTTTTTTTCATAAATATTGATAATACCGGCCAGTACCAAAGGCATAAAGGCTGTTGCCAGCATTTGTGTATCATGCCCTGCTGCAACGATTACGGGGTTGTAAGTAGAAAATGCATAAGCCAGTGACCCCAGCATACCCACAATTGGATTTACCCGCAATGTCAGGCAAAGAATATAAAAGCAGATACAGGCAAGGAAAAAGAAATTAATTGGCTTAGGGGTCCATAACGACAATATTTTTATCATATCAGGCATCACACTTTTACCCTGCATGGCCACCTGGTAATTGGGCATCCCGCTGAATAGATTGGGGTTCCAGAGAGGGTAATGGCTATTTTTTTCCTTGTATTCAAATGCATTTTGGGCCATACCTTTCCAGCCTACATTATCATGCTGGTTCATTACATTCCCCTCCAGCACTGGTTTGCAAAACAGGGCAGAAATGACCAGGAAAACAACAATAGCTATAATATGTGGTAAAACCTTTTTCAGCAGCGGATTGTTCATGTTATTTCACTATTAGGCTGACAAAATAATGCTATTTTCTCCTGTAAATAAAATTTGATAATATTGGACAGGAGGAATCTTTTAAGTAATTTTTCCTGCCTTTGTTTGTTAACTTAGACAGCAAAAATTTACCTAACGATTTAGACTAAGATTCCAATGCGCTGGCTTTTATTTTTATCGCGACTGGCTTTCATCTGCGGCTTGTTTTTTTTGCTCACTTTATCACTATTAGTGAAGGATTGGATTAAAGACGAAAGTCTTGTTTCTACGATTATCACCATCGGTTTTTTTATGGGAATGATAATTGTTCCGATAACCCTGCTTTGTTACCTGCTTCTCTGGATTTTTGGTAAAAAGCCCGGAATGATTGTGCCGAAATGGTTGATCGTTGCCAACATATTTGTGATGCTTATCTTACTAAGTTATATTGTTTATGTAAACTACCTGTATACACAGGCTTCAATATGATTAAAACTATCATTCAAAGCAAGCCCACCAAGCTATTTATTATCCTGGCCGGTATTTTTATTGCTAATGCGCTAATAGCAGAGATTATCGGGGTAAAGATATTTTCACTCGAAAAAACACTGGGCTTTGAGCCGATGCATATCAGGCTATTGGGTAATGACCTTTCTGTAAACCTGACAGCCGGGGTTTTACTATGGCCTGTTGTTTTCATCATGACAGACATTATAAATGAGTACTATGGGATGAAAGGGGTACGATTCCTGTCCTATCTCACGGCTGCATTAATTGCTTTTGCTTTTTTGATCTTTTACGGAGCAATGAAACTTGTGCCTGCTGATTTTTTCATTACCAGTAAGCAGGGTAGTGGAGTACCAGATATGGGAAAGGCGTACAACAGCGTATTGGGGCAGGGAGGGTTTATTATCATCGGCTCTTTGACGGCATTTATATTAGGCCAGCTGATTGATGTTTTTGTATTCCATAAGATAAAAAGAGTAACCGGGGAAAAACGTATCTGGCTAAGGGCTACAGGCTCTACGCTTATCTCACAATTCATTGACAGTTTTGTTGTACTGTTCATCGCTTTTTATGTGGGTACAAGAGTCAATGCTTCAGGTAATGACTTTGTCTGGCCTTTTGGATTGTTTATCGCAGTCGGTGTTGTGAACTACATTTACAAATTTACAGTTGCCATCCTGCTGACCCCTGTTATTTATCTGGTACACGGTGTTATTGAAAAATTCCTGGGACATGAGCAGGCTGCTGCCATGAAAAAGGCGGCTATGGGTGATGAATAAGTTTTTCTTTCACCATTGTAGCTACAATTTTGTCAATAGGGAGTGTAACAGATTCTGCTGAGAAATCTTCCCAATTTATAAAACGGAAGGTTTCTGTTTCTCTGGCAGCTTCATAAACTTTAAGCTGTTCTTCATCAAAATCAAATGGCCTGCTACGCAGCGGCACCCTGATCGGCTCAAGTGCTTTGGCAAAATAATAGACCGAAATGATCTGGTGCTCAGGATTGAAAGCAGATATCTGGAAGTAGTCAGTGGTGTAAATATGGTCTCCTATCTCTACTTTCAGTTTCATTTCCTCCTGGAACTCTCTTCGGAGGCAGTCACGGGTGCCTTCACCAAACTCAAGTCCGCCTCCCGGAAATTTGGTAATGTAACTTCCGCGGATCAATTCATCGCTTACCAGAATCTGTCGCTGACTATTTATTAAAATGCCGTATACCCTGAGATTGAACATGCCAGTTAAAATATTTTTCTTCTGAAAAAGAACCAGCCAATGCCAACAGATATTCCCAATGACAGGAAGGCTACAATATAAAATGCGTAAGGGGAATGCTCAAAACCACTTGGAACATTCATGCCAAATAAACTGGCGATCAATACAGGGAAGGTGAGTACTATTGTAATAATGGCCAACCTTTTTAACACCTGATTCTGGTTGTTGGCAATGATGCTGGCAAAAGCATCGAGTGTGCTGCTGAGGATATTAGTATAAATATTGGCCATCTCAAGCGCCTGTGAATTGTCTACAATCAGGTCATTTAAGATTTCTTTTTCTTCTTCTGTCAACCCAAGAAAATTGGTTCTTTCCAGTTTCATCATCAGCATTTCATTGGAACGAAGTGCAGTAACAAAATACACAAGGCTTTTCTGTATCCTCATCAGTTCAAGCAGATGTTCATTCCGGCTGGCATCATATAATTTTTGTTCATAAGTATTGCGCCGCATATTGATCTCCTTGAGTTGCTCCATGAAATTTTGAACAATTTTTTCAAAAACCTTGAGCACCATCATATTTCTTTTATCAGGGTGTCTGTTTTGAAAAGTATTCAGAAACTTTTTGATAGCAGGGTTTTCAAAGGAGTTAACGGTTACAATCTGGTTATGGGTAAGAATGATACAAATCGGAATTGTGATGAAATAGGCGTCGCTATCATTAAATGAGTTGTTCTCTGTAGGCGTTTTGATAACTATAAGCTTGACATTGTCTTCTTCTTCGAAACGGCTTCTTTCATCAATATCCAGTGAGTCGGTCAGAAAGTCAATGGGAATATCTAATGCAGAGGATAGCTCCGAAAATTCCTCTTGTTTAAGCGGTGGCAGCACATTCACCCAGGCACCATTTTCTGGCTTGTCAATAGCTATAGTTTGCTGATTGATATTTTTGAAATACTGGATCATAGCCGTTGCCCGAAAGATTATTGAGTCCGGGCAGGCAAAGGTAAGGGGCAAAAAACGGAAAGAGTGAAGTGATTGAGTCGCTGCTTAAATTATATTTCTACTTGTCCCTGAAAGACCTTTTCGGCCGGGCCGCATAACCATATATTTTCAAAGCGGTCTTCGTCCACCCGGTCAAATTCGACAGACAGGTGTCCGCCAAGGGTTTGAACCTCCACATCATTAAAGCCATTTTCATTGTGATAACAAACAAGGGCGGCGGCTGTAACTCCGGTGCCGCAGGAATAGGTTTCGTCTTCTACGCCTCTTTCAAAGGTCCTGACGATAATTTTATCCGGTTCTTCTAGTTGCTCTACGAAATTTACATTAATTCCTTCATCTTCAAATTCCTTGCTATGCCGTATCTCATAACCTTTTTTATAGACATCGAGCTCCATTACATGATTTACCATTTTGATATAATGAGGAGAGCCTGTATCTAAAATATAGTCACCGTGAAATTTCTTAATCATGGTGACATCTTTCATTTTTAATGAAACGATACCGTCAATATTGATTTCTGCCTCATGCACACCATCGGATGCCAGGAACCGGTACACCTCCCTGTGAATGCCGAGATGGTAAGCAAATTTCACCATACAGCGACCGCCGTTGCCACACATGCTTCCTTCTTTACCGTCAGCATTATAATACTTCATTTCAAAATCAAATCCTTCTTTATTCTGGAGCAGCATAAGTCCGTCTGCACCAATACCAAAACGCCGGTCGCTAAGCTTATGTATTTGCTGCTGTGTTAAAACATATTCGCTTTGGCGATTATCAACCAAAATGAAATCATTGCCTGTTCCCTGGTATTTGTAAAAATGTAATTGCATCAGATGTTTTCGCTGAATATGCCAATAAATTTTTTAATTAGGTTTTCTACAGCCGCCTGCCCGTCTTTGGAGAACTCCTTTTTCACCCTGTTGGCCACGATAGCGTTGATGGCCAGGCAATGATGCCCAAGCAGTTTGCCAAGTCCATAGATGGCTGATGTTTCCATTTCGAAATTAGTGATACGGTGCTGGCCAAAACGAAAATCCGTAAGGCGGTTTATTAGTTCAGGATTGCGGATACCCAGGCGCAATATCCTTCCCTGCGGACCATAAAAGCCGGGGCAGGTGACCGTTATTCCCTGGTGAAAATCTTGTACAAAATGCTTGATCAGCGAAGCAGAACAACTGCTGATATAAGGATTCCCGATCTGTCCATGTATCTGGGTGTGGGTAATGAAAGAATGCAGCAGCTCTTTTTCCTGCTCATTTTGTTCATGCCTGTAAAAATTCAGCAGGTTATCTACGCCAAGCCCATGCGTAGAAGCAACAAAACTATCAACCGGAATATCTTCCTGTAAAGAACCCGAAGTGCCGATACGGATTATATTCAAAGAAGTGAGATCCTTTTTGATTTCACGGGTATTAAAGTCAATATTGGCCAGTGCATCCAGCTCGTTGATCACAATATCAATATTATCGGGGCCTATTCCGGAGGACAAAACGGTTAACCTTTTTTTCCCAGCATAACCTGTATGAGAAATAAATTCCCGGTGTTGTCTTTTAACTTCTATTTTATCAAAGTATTTACTTACTTCTTTTACCCGGTCAGGGTCACCTACAGTAATGACAGTACCGGCAATTTCTTCCGGTCTTAAGTCCAGATGATAAACAGCGCCTCTTGCATTAATGATCAGTTCCGATTCCGCAATTCTGCTCATGTTCTTTTATTATTTGTTAGCGAATTAGTCAAAAAATGTATATTTGCAACCGTTTCGGATTTCAAATCTAAAATCTTAATTCTACAATCTGAAATAATTGAAATGGTCCTGTGGCCGAGTGGCTAGGCAGAGCTCTGCAAAAGCTCCTACACCAGTTCGAATCTGGTCGGGACCTCTAAAAAGTCATCGTAAGATGGCTTTTTTTATTGTGCAATGTAAACCCGTTTTCCGTTCAGCCGGCTGAGGGAATCTAAAATACGGCTGGTATCGGCAGGCGATACCGGCAAAAGCATGTAAAGCGTAAACGAACTGGAGTCTTTTGTTTCCATCTCAACCTGCCATTGAAATGTTTTTAACCGGTTATACCTGTACAAGGCTCTTTCCTTGGGTGAAATTTCTAGTATGAATTTTTTAGTACCTGCCGGCATTAGCGGAGGTTGTGTTGATGTAGCAGTTGTATCTTCTTTTTGAGTAGTAGTGTCGGGAGATCTGTTAATTGAATTTTGATTTGTTTCGTTTTTGTCAGAACTCACTGCTGTTTCTTCCTTCTCACTTCTCTCAGCCCTTTTTTTATAAACAGTATAGCCTCCCCAGATAGCAAGGCCAAATCCCAGCAGAATCAGACCGATGGCCGCAGGCTTCTTCCAGGCAGATTTTGAGTGCTTATTGTAAAAAATACTTTTATAGTCGCCAACCGGCTCTTCGCTTATTGTTTCTTTTCCATATTCCCTGTGAACAGTTGCATCCATTCGATCCGGGATTACTTGTCCGGGAGTAAAACTGAATTCGCCAGTTTGGGTTTTTACGAGGCTGCCAATTCCTTCGAAAAGAAAAGGTTTCCCAATATTCAGAAACTGGCTGGCCAGTTCAAGATGAGAATAAAGGTCTGCTGAGGCAAGAGCTTTTATTTTACCACTTTGTTCTGAAATAAAGGCAATAAGATCCGGATCTTCTTTAACTGTCCGGTCATGCTGAAATGAAACGCCTTCGAGTGCAAATGTTTTGTTGTGTTTGTTTTTTTCGGGTTCCGGCACTATCTCATTATCCAGGGTAAATATGCCAATACCGGGCAGGCAGAGCTGCTTTTTGGTATAGAGATATTGTGCCAGCAGGGTGGTAATTTTCAAAGTCCTGGAGTTAAGATGCACAAGATATATATTTTGTCCCGGCAATGCAAGGGTGAAAGTCCTTTGTGATTTACCTTTGCACATTCTATGATTGTCATAGAACAGAAGAATAAATTTATGTTAACAAAAGAGGAAGCTGACTTTATCGTTTATTGGGAACAAAACCGGTTGAAAAAGAAAAAGGTATTACGACAATTATATGTCGGTTTGCCGCTGGCCGTAGTAATGGTGATTGCAATTTTTGCAAATTTCTTCTCGGGTTGGTATAAAAGGGCGGAAATGGTGATGAGAAGAGAGCAATCTTCGCTGATTCTTGTTTTGATGATAGCAGCCATACTGATCGTTATTTTCGTGGTGATCTTTTCTGCCCGCCACCGGTGGGATATCAACGAACAACGTTACAGGGAACTGCTGTTCAGGAAAGACAGCACTAACTTTGAAAAAACTGAAAAAGAATAAATATGATTAAGAATTTACAGTTAATCACCGTATTTGTAGTGACGCTGGTCACATTCTCAGGTTGTTTGAAAGACAATAGCTGTGACCCTAAAAGTGTAGAAAGTGAGGAAGCGGCGATACAAGCCTATGCTGCCGCTAATTCGATCAATGCGGTGAAGCATTCAAGCGGCCTGTATTACCAGATAATAAATCCCGGTAGCGGGCCTGCACCAACGGTCAATTCAGTAGTTTCAGCCCGGTATGTTGGTAAACTGACTGACGGAACTATTTTTGATTCACAAACGGTAAATCCGGTTTCGTTCCCGCTGGGTAATACCATTTTGGGTTGGCAGTTGGGTATTCCGTTGGTTCAGAAGGGCGGCACAATAAAGCTGATAATTCCATCAGCTTTAGGATATGGTTGCACAGGCCAGGGACCAATTCCAGGGAATTCAATTTTATTTTTTGAAGTAAACGTGGTAGACGTACAATAAGCAGCAGATTAAGTAACCGTTTATTATTTATACTTTACCTAAACTTTTCACCTTGCCACACGAAGCCATCTCTGTTTTTGACATTTTTAAAATAGGCGTTGGTCCTTCCAGTTCTCATACACTGGGACCCTGGAGGGCGGCGCAGAGATTTGTGCAGGCTATCAGGGAAAGTAACCGGCTTTATGATGTGAAATCTGTCAGGGTGTTACTGTATGGGTCCCTGGCCAAAACCGGCAAGGGACATGGAACGGATGTAGCTGTACAGTTGGGTTTATGCGGTGATGACCCGGTAACCTTTGCTGTGGAGCAAATCGCATCAAAGATCAGTGACATTGCCACGATGAATAAAATTCTACTGCTGGGTTTGCATGAGGTTGATTTTATTCCTGCTGAAGATATTGAGTTTCTGATTACAGAAAACCTGCCTTATCATCCCAATGCGGTTACTTTTCTTGCAGATATGGTTTCTGGAGAATCCATTGCGGAAACCTTTTATTCCATCGGCGGTGGTTTTGTAGTAAAGGAAAATGAGGAAGTCGCAGGCACACAGGACGAACAACTTCCTTTTCCCATTAATACGGCAAATGACCTGTTGCACTGGTGCATAAAAACAGGTATGTCGATCAGTGAGATTGTACTGGAAAACGAACATATCTGGAGAAATGAAGATGAAACCAGGGCAGGTTTGTTGAATATTTGGCGGGTCATGAAAGAATGTATATACCGCGGTTGCCATACATCAGGAATGCTTCCGGGCGGTTTGAATGTAAAAAGGAGAGGAGGCGACTTAAATAAAAAACTTATTGCCGGCAAACCCTATACGGATTATGAATCATGGTTGAAAGCAATCCGTTCCGGCGGAAATGATTTTAAATATACACTGGACTGGGTTAGTTGTTTTGCCCTGGCAGTTAACGAAGAGAATGCTTCGTTTGGCAGGGTAGTCACAGCGCCTACCAATGGAGCAGCCGGAGTGATTCCTGCTGTACTTCAGTATTATATTGCTTTTTGCGATGGAAACAGCGAAGAAAAAATAGTTCATTTTCTTTTGACTGCGGCAGAGATAGGCAGCATTTTTAAAAAGGGTGCCACATTGTCTGCAGCCATGGGAGGATGCCAGGCTGAGATAGGTGTTTCTTCTGCTATGGCAGCAGCAGGTCTTACGGAGTGTATGGGTGGCACACAGAAACAAGTGATGATGGCTTCTGAAATTGCAATGGAACATCATTTGGGCCTTACATGTGATCCGATAGCAGGGCTGGTTCAGGTTCCTTGTATAGAACGAAATACCATGGGTGCTATCAAGGCCATTACTGCATCGCAATTAGCTTTGCAAAGCACCCCTGATTTTGCCAAAGTTTCATTAGATGCGGTGATAAAAACCATGTGGGATACAGCAAAAGACATGGATTTTAAATATAAAGAAACGGCTGACGGAGGCCTGGCTGTTAATGTACCGCTCAGCTTACCTGAATGCTGATTACTACGTATCTTCCGTTAAATATCCTTTACCATGCGGAGACTTCTACTCGCCTGTTTTTTTTTGTCATTTACACATATTACTTTCTCTCAACAATTTGGTGGAAACCCGCCATCACTTAAATGGAAACAAATTAATACAGATACAGTACAGGTAATTTATCCTGCGGGTCTGGATAGCCATGCTCAACGGGTCGCTTCTGTTGTACATTATCTTGCTGCCACAAAGCCCTTTGCACTCGGTGACCAATTACGTAAAGTGGACATTGTATTGCAAAACCAAACAACCATTGCCAATGGTTATGTGCAACTGGGGCCTTTCAGAAGTGAATTTTTTCTCACTCCGGAACCTGTCAATTTCAGCCAGGGAAGTGTAAGCTGGACAGATCAACTGGCATTGCATGAATACAGGCATGTGCAGCAGTTCAATAATTTCAATAATGGATTAAGTAAGTTGATGAAAGTGCTTTTTGGAGAAGATGGTTACACCCTGGCCATTAACGCTTCCATACCCGACTGGTTTTATGAAGGCGATGCTGTTTACCAGGAGACAGCTATTAGTAAGCAGGGAAGGGGAAGGCTGCCACTTTTTATAAATACTTATCCTTCTCTCTGGCAGGCCGGGAAAAAGTACTCATGGATGAAACTGCGAAACGGTTCTTTCAAAGACTATGTTCCGAATCATTACAACCTTGGCTATTTGCTGGTTAATTATGGCTACGAAAAGTATGGCACAGATTTTTGGAAAAAAGTAACCCGGGATGCCAGTGCATATAAAGGTTTATTCTATCCTTTCCAGTCTGCAATAAAAAGACATGCGGGAATTGATTACAAAACCTTCACTAAGCAGGCTTTTGATTTTTATAAATTACAAACAGACACAGTAGTAAAGGCTGAAAGTTTTTTAATGCCTGTAAGAAAGAGTTATGTTAACAGTTATTATTTTCCTTACAGTGCAGGGGCGGATTCACTTGTTTACCTGAAAGCGAGTTATCGTCAACGGCCAGTTTTCTATTTAAAAGACAAGAATGGTGAACATCGTTTGAAGGCCAGGGATATTTCCATTGATGAGCAATTCTCCTACAGGAACGGAAAGATTGTTTATTCGGCTTATGAAACAGATGTACGCTGGGGCTGGAGAGATTATGGAGTGATTAAGTTATTAGATGTTAAAACGGGAAAACAGCAGACGCTGACAAAAAAATCAAAGTACTTTACCCCGGATATTTCATCCGATGGTTCAAAAGTGGTGGCTGTTCAAAATAATAATGACGGCAGCAGTGAATTACATGTGATTAATACCGGTGATGGTAAGGTTTTGCGGCGTATTCATTCATCTGAGATAGCAGTGTTCACGGATCCAAAATTTATTGATGAGGATAATCTTATCACAGCAGTAAGACTAAGAGACGGTAAGATGTGCCTGGCAACTGCTGAAATATCCACCGGGAACACTATCCGCCTTACCCCGCCATCATTTAACGTGGTGGGTTACCCATGTGTAAATAACGGGGTTATTTATTTTACGGCCAACTATGAAGGAAATGATGATGTATTTGCGCTGAGGCTAAACGATAGAAAAATATTTAGAATCAGCAATGGTCCCCTGGGCAATTATTATGTGAATGCAGGCGATGGAAAAATTACCTGGTCAGCTTTTACAGCTGAAGGGTATCAATTGAAACAAATAGGGGAGCAAGAAATTGTATGGAATGAAGTGAGTAATACCATTGCCGAATCATTGAATGAAAAATACCCGGTAAGTCATGCTGCTGTGCCGGGTGATATTTTGCTCTCAAAAGTGCCTCAGCGGTTTTTCTCCAATGAAAAGTACAGGAAATCAACACGGTTACTGAATTTTCATAGCTGGAGACCTTATTACTCCGATCCGATCTTTACTTTCTCGTTGTATGGTGAGAATGTACTGAATACGTTACAAACTGAATTGTATTATCTCTATAATGAAAACGAAAGAACCAGTGCCGCAGGCTTGAGCATGACATATGGAGCTTTTTTCCCTTTTATCAGTGTGGGAACAGAGTATACTTTTGACCGGCAGGATGTGATTAGTAACCGTATTCGCCAGTGGGATCAACTGGATACAAGAATAGGGTTAAGTATACCGTTGAATTATGTCAGCGGCCAGACTTTTAAGAGCTTCAATGCAGGCAGTAATTATGTATTAAGAAATGAGTTTAACAAAGGACAGTTTGCAAACTTGCTAGGGAATACTTCTTTTAGCTATCTCCTGCACACCATTTCATGGACGCAACAGATACAAAGAGCGGTACAGCATATTTTTCCACGGTTTGCTTATTCGGTTTCTGCCAATCACCGCCATGCAATTACCAGTGTAACCGGTTATCAATTTATCGCTAACGGGTCTTTATATGTTCCGGGATTACTGAGTAATCATAATCTTGTATTCACAGGTTCTTTCCAGCAAAGGGATACTTTATCGCAAGTAGTATTCTCCAATAGGTTTGGCTATTCAAGAGGTTATGAAGGACGTTACTTTTCCCGAATGTGGCGGCTGTCGGCCAATTATCATTTCCCTTTGTGGCATACAGACTGGGGATTTGGAAATATTTTGTATCTCCAGCGTATCAGGGTCAATGCATTTTATGATTTTACAAAAGTCTATTCAAGAGATAAAAGGGTGACTGCCGACCAGCGTAGTGCGGGAGGCGAAGTATTCATTGACACAAAATGGTGGAACCAGTACCCGTTAACCTTTGGTTTCCGGATAAGCCATATGCTAGACCGTGACCAGTTTGACGGCTTCAAGGGAACCGTATTTGAGTTTGTGCTGCCGGTAAGTATTATCCCGAGATAACCTCTTCTTTAAAGAGTTTGAAGACTTTCTTCAATCACTTTAATCTTGGCTTCGGCATCTGCCTTTTTCTTTCGTTCAATCTCAATGACTTCGGGTTTGGCATTTTGTACAAATCTCTCATTGCTCAATTTCTTATCTACTGATGCCAGGAAGCCTTTCAGATAATCGAGATCTTTTTGCAATTGTTGTTTCTGAGAGCTGGTATCAAGTACTGCTGATGTTTCAATGAAAAATTTATCTTTTTGGACTACTACTGTAATACTATTAGCTACACTACTGTCAGTGTAATTAATAGTGGATGCATTAATCTGTTTGCACAAAACGGTTTCAAGTTTTTTATACGCAGCTTTATTCTCAGACTGTATGTGCAGTTTAATCGTTTCTTTTGGTTTCAACTGGTTCTTATTTCTGGCATCCCTTATGGCTGAGATAACTTCTTTCAATAAAGAACCATCTGCAAGGATTGCAGTATCGGCAATTTTAACCTGGATAAAATGCTTTACCGTAAGATCATCGGCTTGAGATTTTATCTGGTGATATATTTCTTCTGTGACAAATGGCATAAAAGGATGCAGCAATTGCATGAGTTGTTCAAAGAACGCCACAGTTTTTTCGTAAACTGCTTTATTAATTGGCTGCTCAAATCCAGGTTTCACCCATTCCAGGTACCAACTACAGAAATCGTCCCATATAAGTGAGTATACTGTTTTCAATGCTTCGCTGAGCCTGAAGTCTTTGAACTGGTTATCCAATTCGGTTCTTGCCTGGCTCAGGCGGTTTTCAAACCATTCTACCGCAAAGTTGCTTTCAGTATCTTGTAATTGCCCTTCTGACTGCCGGCCTTCCCACATTTTCACCAGTTTAAGGGCATTCCACATTTTATTGATAAAAAATCTTCCTTGTTCATTGCCTGCTTCATCCCACATCAGATCATTACCTGCAGGAGATGATATCATGATGCCAAAACGAACTGCATCGGCACCATCCTTTTCAATCATTTCAAGCAGGTCAGGTGAATTCCCCAACTGCTTACTCATTTTTCTGCCAATCTTGTCCCGTACTATACCAGTAAAATAGACTTCGTTAAAAGGTTTCCGGCCCTTGTATTCGTAACCGGCCATGATCATCCTTGCTACCCAGAAAAAAATGATCTCAGGGGCTGTTACCAATGTATTAGTAGGGTAGTAATAATTAACGTCTTTGTTGCCAGGATTACTATATCCTTTGAATACCTCAAAAGGCCAGAGCCAGCTGGAGAACCAGGTATCAAGGCAATCTTCATCTTGTTTCAGTTGCTTGTTTTCGGTTGCTGGCGGTTGTTTATACGTTTGTTGGTATAGTTTTAAAGCTTCGTCATGTGTAGCTGCTACAACATAATTACCGCTATTGTCATACCATGCCGGAATGCGATGCCCCCACCATAGCTGCCGGGAGATACACCAGTCTTTGATATTTTCCATCCAGTGCCTGTACAGGTTCTTAAACTTGGACGGATAAAATTTTATTTCTTCATCCATTACGGCATTTAAAGCCGGCCCTGAAATTTTCTTCATGTCAACCCACCATTGCAAAGAAAGACGGGGTTCCACCACTACATCTGTTCTTTCGCTATAACCCACCTCGCTGGTATAGTCCTCAATCTTTACGATGTGCCCTTTTTCTTCCAGCTCTTTTGCAATCTTCTTGCGGGCTTCAAACCGGTCTTCGCCGATGAATATTTCAGCTTGTTCATTAAGGGTTCCGTCTTCGTTTAGAATGTCAACAACTTCAAGGTTATGCTTTTGTCCAAGCTGGTTGTCATTCATGTCATGAGCAGGCGTCACTTTCAAAGCTCCTGTTCCAAATTCCATTGTAACATACTCATCAGTAATAATGGGTATACGCCGGTTGATTAAAGGAACAAAAGCAAATTTGCCATGCAGGTGCCTGTATCTTTCATCTTCAGGATGTACACAAATGGCAGTATCACCCATGATGGTTTCGGGTCTCACTGTAGCAATTATGATGAATTCATCACCCGGTATATCTAATTTGTATCTTAAATGATACAGCTTTTGCTGTGTTTGTTTACGGATCACCTCTTCATCACTCAAGGCTGTTTTTGCCTTTGGGTCCCAGTTGATCATCCTTTTACCACGGTAAATGAAGCCTTTATTGTACAGGTCAATAAAAACATTAATTACAGACTGGTAATAGTCAGGATCCATGGTAAAAGTGGTACGGTCCCAATCAAGACTGCATCCTAGTTTTTTTAATTGCTGCAGGATGATGCCTCCGTATTTTTCTTTCCACTCCCAGGCATATTTTAAAAACTCTTCTCTGCTTAAGGATGATTTGGCAATGCCTCTGTCCCGGAGCATATGTACTACCTTGGCTTCGGTAGCGATAGAAGCATGGTCTGTGCCCGGTACCCAGCAAGCATTTTTTCCCTGCATGCGGGCACGGCGAATCAATATGTCCTGGATGGTATTATTCAGGCAGTGCCCCATGTGAAGCACACCAGTCACATTGGGTGGGGGAATAACTATTGTAAATGGCTCCCGGTCGTCAGGTTCACTATGAAAATATTGCTTGTCCAGCCAATGTTGGTACCATTTCTGTTCAGCGGCACTGTGGTCAAAATTCTTGCTCAATTCCATGCTTCTCTCTTGAGATTAATTAATGTAATGAAAGCCAGTCGAATGGACTAACGGTAAGGCCGCAAAATTACCGGGTTTTTAGAAGATGACGAAACGAAGGATTGTACATTGATTTATTCCGGCTGATTCATACGGGACCTGATTTCTTCACAGATATAAGTATGCCCCTCAAACACCCGGATGATACCTTCATATATCTCTGAAAGCGGGGAGGTTTTGGTTAAGTAACCTCTTGCACCAAAGCTGATCATTTTTACAGCATAATGCGGCCTGTTACTGACGGATATTCCTACAACTTTTACTGCAGGAAACTGCTGAACAATTTTTTCTGCTATTATCAGGCCATCAGCCGGCGAATTAGTAAGGTCCATCAATAGTATATCAGGCTGAAGTTCTTTGAACAATTGTTGAGCAGCCAGCCCATCTTTGCAATCAGCAAGAATTGTGAACCGTGGATTACTTTCTAGTATTTTCTTCCAGGACTTTCGGATGGCTGTATGTTCGTCAGCCAGTATGATACGGATCTCAGTGTTACTACTTTCCATTCCTTAATGTTTCTTAATGGGTAATACTTTAAATATTAGGCCGCAATCTTTAAGGAGAATGGATTTGAGAGGTAGCTCTTAAGATTTATTGGATAGTAAAAATACTGTAAAATAAAAGTAAATACACTATGATAAATTACCAAGTATTTTTTCTAATATTTTTAAAACCTACTGATTTACACTTAGGTATATAAAGGTGAGACCGACTTATCAGGCTTCTGACATTAACAGTTATCTTCGCAAAAATTTGCTAAGAAGAAAATTTATGAAGAAAGATATAGCAAGCTGGCACAGCCCATCGCTGAACAAAGAAATGCCGATAGCCACTTATGGAGACTATGGGTTTGCTCTTTTACTGGTTCCAACAGCTGCTGCTGATTACCTTGAATATGAGCGATTTCAATTGATGAACCATATTGCACCGTTTATAGAGGCTGGTGTTGTAAAAGTATTTTCTATTGACAGTATTAACAATGAAAGCTGGCTTAACAATACGGTTGACCCATGGTATAAATCTGTCCGTCATCAACAGTGGAATGATTATGTTTTTAGTGAAGTAGTACCCTTTATAAGAAATAGTACCAGTTCTGAAACACCCATCATTACCTGCGGCGCCTCCTTTGGGGCCCTGCATAGTATGAACCTGTTCCTGAAAAGGCCTGACATAATCAATGGCGTTATTGCGATGAGTGGGGTTTACGATCTTACTGAGTACACAAAGGGACACTATGATGATCATGTTTATTTCAATAGTCCCATGCATTATATGCCCAATATGACCGATCATAATATACTGGAACAGATACGTCGTAGCAAGAATATCCATATTGTTACCGGTAGCGGTTCTTATGAAGACCCCACATCCAGCGGGAAGTTTGCCAAAATTTTGTACGAAAAGGGTATCTGGTATGAACTGGATGTATGGGGTAAGGAATGGCCACACGACTGGGATACCTGGAGAGCCATGTTACCTCATTATATCGGGTCGAGATTTTGAGGAAAATACAAGATGGGCTTGACCGGAAAGGAAGCTATTGAAATATCATTCCCCGATTAGTTTGTTTAGAAAAGCAGTGAATTCATTCCTGTCTATCATTCTTGCGCCGAAACTTTCGAGATATTCAGTATAAACCTGGCAATCGATCAGTTGAACACCTTCTTCCTTTAAGTGTTGCACATATTTCAGGAATGCAAAACGGGAAGCGTTGCTTTCAATGCTAAACATACTTTCTCCAAAAAACACTTTTCCGAGTCTTATGCCATAAAGCCCGCCAACCAATTTATCTCCATTCCATACTTCCGCACTGTGGGCATAGCCTGTATCATGCATTCTGCAATAGGCATTTTTTACTTCGTCAGTTATCCATGTTCCGGTCTGTCCGGGTCTTTTTATGTTTTTACATTCATGAATAACTTCTTTGAATGACTTATTGATTGTAAACTCAAAATTGATATTCTTTAATACAGCTTTTGATGTTTTATTGATTTTGAGTTCATCCGGGAAAAGAACAAATCGGGGATGGGGGCACCACCAGAGTATCACATCTCCTTCATACCAGGGGAAAATGCCATTTTTGTAAGCTAGGACTAGTCTTTCAACGGAAAGGTCGCCACCCATAGCAAGCAGGCCATCGGGTTCAGCTAAATGAACCGGGGGAAAAATGAGTTCCTTATCGTCTAATGCAAAAATCACGGGTACAAAAATAGCGGACAGCTTTTTTGGGTACTTGCATATCTTTGCGTCGCTTTAGAATTTTGCCCAACCTGCAATTGGGGTTCAAAGCCTGTCCCGGTTTCACGGGATGAATTAAAATTCATACATCATGGCACAACTACACAATCGCATCTCCCGCAAGGAGCTGAAGGAAGCTGTTTTAAGCGATCCTACTCCAAGAATTACCATTTCTTTTTACTGTTATTTTAAAATTCAGAATCCCCGGGAATTCCGCAATAGTTTATACCGGGATTTAAAGGAAATTGGAGTGTTGGGAAGAATTTATGTCGCAGAGGAAGGAATTAATGCTCAGATCAGTGTTCCGTCTGACAATCTTGATAAGTTTAGAAGTTATTTGTATTCAATCGAACCTCTTAATGGGGTAAGGCTGAACCTGGCAGTGGATGATGATGGGAAATCCTTTTTTGTATTAGATGTTAAAGTACGTAAAAAGATTGTGGCAGATGGTATCGAAGATCCGGAGTTTGACATGGGCAATAAAGGTAAATATGTAAATGCCGAACAGTTTAATAAATTGACTGAAGACCCCGATACGGTTGTAATAGATATGAGAAATTATTATGAGTATGAGGTTGGTCATTTTCAGAATGCAATTGAGGTACCCTCTGATACATTCAGGGAGCAGTTGCCCATGGCAGTAGACATGATGAAAGATAAAAAGGACACCAATATTATCATGTATTGTACCGGTGGTATTCGTTGTGAAAAAGCATCTGCCTATATGCTGCACAAGGGGTTTAAAAACGTTTTTCACCTGGAAGGAGGTATTATTAATTATACAAGACAGGTTAAGGAAAAGGGATTGCCCAATAAGTTTATCGGTAAAAATTTTGTTTTTGATGACAGGTTAGGAGAGCGGATCACAGATGACATCATTGCAAACTGCCATCAATGCGGAAAACCGGCAGATACCCATACCAATTGCAAAAATGACGGTTGTCACCTCCTTTTCATTCAATGTGATGAGTGTGCTGAAAGATTTGAAGGTTGTTGCAGTAAGGAATGCCAGGATACCATTCATCTTCCATCCGAAAGAAGAAAACAACTCCGGAAGGGTATTGATAAAGGCCGAAATATTTTTAATAAATCAAGGGAAAGGATAAAAAAGAGATAAGATATGCTCTTGAAAGCATTGCAAAGGGTTTACTTTTTAAAAACCAGGTCTAAGGAGCTATCCATTTAATACAAACCGGTTTCCCAACAGGTATTCTTTTTCCTGAATCAGTAAGATGTCCTGTATTTATATCTCTTTTAAAGATGACAATCTCATTACTGTTTTGGTTACAAACCAAAAGGTAATGACCAGTCGGATCAAAATTGAAATGACGAGGGGTGCTTCCCAGGGCTGGCTGGTGTCCGATCAGATTGAGTTTACCTTTTTTATTCAAAGAATAAATCACAATATTATTTATGTTGCCCCGGTTGCTGGCGTACAGGAATTTGCCATCTGGTGAAATGTGTATATCAGCGCTTCCCGCAAAACTACTGTCGCCTTCATCCAACGTGGAAACCCTTTGTATCCTTTTGAACCTGCCGTTTTTATATTTATTTGCTACTACATTGCCGCTTAATTCTTCAATAAGGTATCCCCATTTCTTTATGGGATGAAAAACAAAATGCCTTGGCCCGGCCCCGGGCTCCGATGCAATGAATGGTTGTTTGCCGGTAGTTAATTTACCTGTTATAGCATCAAAGCCATAAACCATGGTTTTATCAATACCAAGGTCCGGTACCAGCAGCCATTTATTATCAGGTGAGATGACTGTACAGTGTACATGTGGCCCTTTTTGACGCTGTTCGTTTATGCCTTTTCCCGTATGCTGAATAAAGGTATCTGCCGGGCTTAATATGCCTTCATCATTTACACGAAAGACAGCAAGATTGCCAGAACTATAGTTGCCGGCAAATACCCACTTTCCGGTTTTATCTGTTTCAATATAACAAGGGTTGTCGCCACCAGACAACTGTGTGTTAACAAGAGAAAGCCGGCCATTCTTTTTGTCAAATGAAAAAGATGTGACCTCACCTCCATTGCCATTTTTCCCGTTTTCATTCACGGTATACACAAATCTTTCATCCTTACTTACGGCGAGGTAGGAAGGATTCGATGTCTTAATATGACTGATTGCCTCAGTCTCTCCATTTGCAGTATTGAAACGATATACATGTATGCCCTCACTCTTGGGTGAATCGTAAGTGCCTACAAGCAGGTAATATTCCTGGCCAAAGACAAACTGTGATAAGGTGAGGGCAACAAGCCAACCAGAAAATTTCATAACATTTCTTTCAGAAAGTGAATATCCCTTATTAAAATGATTTTAACAAACCACAGCCGGCTTTGGCAAGGTCTGGCACAATCTTATCATAGTAGTAAACAGAAACAGATTTTAAAACTATTAAATCAAAAAGCCATGAAAAGGATATTTACACTTCCGGTTCTTTCGTTATTAGCTCTTGTATTATTGCTGAGCAGCTGTTTTAGAGATACTACCATAGTAAGTAGCAATGAAAACTATTGGTTATCCAAGGAGCAGGGCGAAGTTGTATACAGCGACAGCTACTGTAATTATTATGTAGTAGAAACCTACTATGGGTACAATATTGTTCGCAGCTACGGTGGTTATAAGCCATTTGAAGGATCAATTGTTTACGGAAACTTTAGCAGCCAGGGTACCCGTGACATGTACAACTACTCAACAGGAGTGGTTTTTACCGGTACAGTAACTGATTACTGGTTGACCTACAATGAAGCCCAGGATGCACTGGATTATTATTGCCCTCTCTATGGAAAAGGTACCAAAAGGGAATTCAAGACTTCAACAGTTATTAAGAAAAAATAACCTGACAGGGATAAACTTAAAGGAGCGGTTTACCAAACCGCTCCTTTTTATTTTAAAGTATTCAGAGAGTTAACCACCCTGCCGTATAAATCGTCATCGCTGATATTCTCGGGTATAAAAGGCTGGCCAATTACTTTCTCATACAGTTCAATATACCTTTTGGAAATCGTATCCACCCACTCATCAGTCATTTCCGGAACAGTTTGTCCTTCTTTGCCCATAAAGTTGTTTGCTATCAGCCATTCCCTGACGAACTCTTTGCTTAATTGTTTTTGTCGTTCACCTTTTGACTGCCTTTCTTCAAAACCTTCAGCATAAAAATACCTGGATGAATCGGGAGTATGTATTTCATCCATCAGCACAATTTCATTTTCCAGTTTGCCGAATTCATATTTGGTGTCTACAAGTATAAGTCCCTGTTTTGCCGCAATTTCTTTACCTCTTTCAAAGAGCCGGAGTGCATATTTGCTTAAGCTCATCCATTCTTTTTCGGTTGCCAGTCCATTTTTAATGATCTCATCCGGGGAAATATCTTCATCATGTCCTTCAGATGCTTTGGTACTGGGTGTAATAATAGGGGTGGGGAAATAATCGTTTTCTTTCATCCCTTCTGGCATCATGGCACCACATAAAGTCCTTTTTCCGGAAGCATATGTTCGCCATGCATGTCCTGTCAGGTTTCCCCGAACTACCATTTCAATTTTAAATGGGACACATTTTTTGCCGACAGAAACATTTGGAGCCGGAATGCTAACCAACCAGTTGGGACAAATATCCTTTGTGGCATTTAGCATAAATGCAGCAATCTGGTTTAAAACCTGTCCTTTAAAGGGTATAGATCGGGGAAGGATAACATCAAAAGCAGAGATCCTGTCAGAAGCGACCATTACCAGCCATTGGTCACCGATAGTATACACATCCCGGACTTTGCCGCGGTAAAAACCGCTTTGGCCGGGAAAAGAAAATTGACTCATAAACCGAATTTAGGACGGGTCGAAAAACCGGCCAATATGGGGGTGTTTAAGATTTCAACAATTTATCCTTTCCCCTTAAAAATTAAATTTTTAGATAAACTTTACAATGCTTATTTTTCCGCCAAATTCCAAAACTAAAAATCCCTATTATGAGAAAAAGCTATAGCTTTTTGGCTGCATGGTTGATGGCTTGTCTTATTTCTTTGAGTGCCTATGCACAGTCCATAACCATTTCAGGTACAGTAAAAAACAGCACCACCAAAGAGGGTGTGCCTGCTGTATCTGTAGCCGTAAAAGGTACCAGCCGGGGTACTTACACAAATTCCGATGGTGAATTCACCCTTACAGTACCCAAACTTCCCGTAGTATTAGTATTTACTTCTGTTGGTTTTGACAGCCAGGAAGTAAATGTATCCGATGCCTCTCAGCCTGTTGCGGTTGATTTTAAAGTGAACTCTGCTCTTGGCCAGGAAGTAGTTGTTGCTGCTGCCCGTGCACCACAGCGTTTACTGGAGTCTCCCGTTACGGTAGAAAGACTTAGTACAACCGCTCTTCGTAATATGCCGGCGCCAAACTATTATGAGGCAATCGGAAACCTGAAAGGTGTAGATGTTCATACTGCCAGTTTGACTTTCCGCACAATTACTACCCGTGGATTTGTTAGTTCAGGTAACCTTCGTTTGAATCAGTTGATTGACGGTATGGATAACCAGGCTCCCGGTTTGAACTTTTCTGTAGGTAGTGTAGTAGGCCCCTCAGATCTTGATGTAGATAACGTGGAGGTTTTGTCAGGCGCCTCTTCAGCATTGTATGGTTCAGGTGGTATGAACGGAACTGTATT
>CAYPBW010000022.1:0-25093 GCA_964409055.1 uncultured Chitinophaga sp.
GTGGTAGGTGACAACCTCATCATGCTCGACAAACGGATGGATGGCGGCGGCAGCAGCGAAGGCGGAATGGATAACATGGGCAGTCCTGATATGCCTATGGGTGACCCTTCGGAGAACCTGCCGTTTTAAAGTTTATTTCCCACAAAAAGCTTAAAGAAGCTTCACGCCAAGGCGCTAAGACGCAAAATATCTTTTACATAGCCACAGAGGCGCTGAGACACTGAAAAAGTTTTCAGTGTCTCTCTGTTTGAGTGGCCAAAAACCAGTCCGCCTACAGATTTATGGGAGAAAGGGCCCAATGGCCGGGAACAATTCCAAATACAATAACTTTGTCGCTTTGCTGGCGGGCCATACGACCTGCCATTTTATTGAACCAAAAAACCAGTTTTGGAAACTCACACGGCACTGTATTTTCTCAATGATCTGTTTACGCTTCATTTCCTGGCGGCCAACCCGCAGGGAACCACCGTATTGATCGTATCATTACTGCTGCTGCTGACACTTACTTTTATTATTTCCGGCGCCGAAGTGGCCCTGTTCTCTCTCGGTACCAAGGACATCAATGTACTGAAGACAAAACAGCACAGCGCTGCCAAACGCATAGTAAACCTGCTGGAAGAACCGAAAGAAGTATATGCCTCACTGCTTATTGCCGGAACTTTTGTCAATATCAGTATCATCGTGCTGTCTAATTTCCTGATAGACCAGTTTATATCTTTTAAAGGCATGAGCACTTTTATAGAGATTATCCTGAAAGTGCTGGTGATTGCTTTTGTATTGGTATTTATTGGAAGGATGCTGCCCAAAGTATGGGCTACGCAAAAGAACTTTCAGTTTGCCTATGAAACTTCCTTTGTAGTAGAGGCATTGCACTTGTTGCTACGCCGTATCAGTCGCTGGATTGTCTCATTGGCAGATCGGATAGGTAAAAGAGCAGGGGCCGATAAATCTGCAGCGCTTAGCATGCAGGAGCTGGATGAGGCGATTGATATCAAAACAGATGAAGAAGCATCGCAGGAAGAGAAGAATATCATGAAAGGGATTGTGAAGTTTGGCAACATCACGGTGAAACAGATCATGCGGAGCCGACTCGAAGTCAGTGGTGTGGATCACAAGCTTTCTTTCGGCGAACTGGTGAAAAGGGTGGAGGAATTGCACTACTCCCGGTTGCCGGTGTATAAAGGAAACCTGGATGAAGTAGTCGGCATGATTAATACGAAGGATATTATCCCTTTTCTTGGCGAGCCGGATAATTTTGACTGGCATAAGCTGATGCGGCAGCCTTATTTCGTACCCGAACCGAAGTTGATCGAAGATTTGCTGAAAGAGTTCCAGCAAAAGCGGATACATTTTGCCGTGGTGGTGGATGAGTTTGGCGGCACCAGCGGCATTGTTACGATGGAAGATATACTGGAAGAAGTGATCGGTGATATACGGGATGAGTTTGATGAAGAGGAAAGCGGAAACCGAAAGCTGGATGACAATAACTATTTATTTGAAGGCCGCACTATGATACATGATATGTGCAAAGCAATGAAACTCCCGATGGATACGTTTGATGATGTGCGGGAAGAAAGTGAATCGCTGGCGGGCCTGGTACTGGAACTGGCAGGTGAAATACCGGCCGTGAATACAGTGATTACAGCAGGTGATTTTGAATTTACCGTAATGCAGGCAGATAATAACCGGGTGCAGCAGGTTAAAGTAACTATCAAACCCCGAACGAAGGAATAACATGTTTAAAAAGATAAATAGCAACCAGCTGGCCGTAATTATTTTAATGCTGATGTCATCCTGCCAGTTAATGATAAGTTGCAACAGCCCCTATTCGGTAGGTAAGAAGAAGGGATACTTTCATATTGACTTCCCTGAAAAAAAATACCAGCTATTTGATCAGCCTGGCTATCCCTATACATTTGAATATCCTGTATATGCCAGTGTAATCAAAGACACTTCTTTTTTTGAAGACAAACCAGAAAATCCCTGGTGGATCAATATTGATTTGCCGAAGTTTGCCGGAAGAATTCATATCAGTTATAAACAGATCGGTGGCAGGAATAATTTCGACTCACTGGTAAGGGATGGCTTCAAGATGGCTTATAAACAACATGTGGATGTTTCCACCGGTATCAATGACAGCCTGATGCAGACGCCCAATGGAATAGAAGGTATCTATTTTTCCCTGGGGGGAAATACAGCAACGGCCAACCAGTTCTTTCTCACCGATTCAACAAAGCATTTTTTAAGAGGAGCTTTGTATTTTGATGCGGCACCTAACGCAGATTCATTAGGTATTGTCAATGATTTTTTGAAACGGGATCTTAAACATCTCATCAACACGCTGCAGTGGAGAAAATAAACCCCGGCCGCTTTCGCTAACCGGGGGTCAAATCACCGTATGCTGAGGATAGGATTTAGTTTTTCTTTCATTTTGAATTTATTTCCCACAAAGTCACAATGAACACAGTGGATTTAAGAACACGAAGGATATTTGCCTCTGGCAAATAATTCCACGCTGCAGAAAGCTTAAAAAACTTTGTGTTGCTTTGTGTCTTTGAGCCTTCGTGGCAAATTCATCTTACCACTACTGCTCCCGGTTATCATTCTTTGTCTCTTTTTTTTCCGGCGCAGGCACCTCTTCTTCTTCCTCCCTCAGTGGCGCCCGGCTGAAAATCTCGGTACTGATCCTTCTCTTTTTCTTCTTCACTTCTTTCTTTTCCGCTGTTACAGCAGTGACAGCTATTTCATCAGGGTTTTTCTTTTCTTCGGTTATTACCTCTTTCCGGGCAACTGTAGTTTTCTTCACTGCCTTTTTTCCTGCTTCCGTCTTTTCTTCCACAACAGGGGTGGTCACTTTTTCTTCTGTCACTACAACAGGTTTTGTGGTTTTTTTCTCCGCATACATGTCGTTGAACTCTTTTTTGTGGCTGGTGTTTTTGTAATCTACAAACCCGTAGATACTGGCGCCGATCATTAACGCTGCGCCGGCGTACAAGAATGATTTCATTGGTTGTTTGTTTTAATGTTTAACAGGATTATTTGCTTAGTTTATGTCGCAAATGACTTAAGGTATTGTTTGCTTTGCCGCCAGATCACCCATTCTGCAAAAAGCATATTACCAATCACACTGATCCAGAGTGATACTTCATAATTCTCCAGGTGGTCCCATCCCAGCAGGTAAAAAGCGATATGATAAACCCGGAAAGTAACGGCGGTCATTGCCATGGCATAGCTGCGGATCATCCATATCTTATGGGCCACTACATTTCTTTTATGAATAGTGCTTAAACCATACAATGTGGTAATGAACCACCAGCCTGCCATAAACATGAATAAAGCCCTTTCCCAAAAACTTCCCTTGGCAAAAAAAGACATATACAGACCAGTGGGCGCCCCCAGGAACAGCACAACGAAAACATATATCTTACCGGATATACGATGAATAGCTTTTGACTTCTTCAATAGATAACGGGAGAATTGTATCAGCGCCGTGCCAATACACAAGGCGCCGGCAGCAATATGTATATAGAAACTTGTATTATAAAGATTACTTTGAAAAAGAAAGCTCCGTTCTTCAATGAAATCAAAGTTCTTGCTGAAAGAGAAATAGGGAATCGTATTATAAATAAGTAGTAAACTAAATGCGGCAACAGGAACCCAGAAGAGCATTTGTGAGAAAACCCGGATGGATTTCTGGAAAGTGAGCAATCTTGTGTTTTGCATACAGCGGCTTTGTGACAGGGGAGAGATGCTGGTGACTAAAGCTGTCCATAAATGGCCACTGTTACATGTTTGTTAAAGGAATTTTACTCCCTTTCACCGATTCACTAAATTGAGGAACAAATCAACGCCATGAGGATTCTTTCACCGCTCATTATTCTTTTTCTTTTTGCTTTCAGCTTCAACTCATTGTATGGACAGGAAGCTGCTGCAGTTGATTCCCTGAAACAGGCTTTGAAAGAAGCAAAGACCGTAGATGAAAAGATTATCTGGCTGGATGAGCTCAGCCGGACGATGATGAATGTGAACCCTAAGGAGGCTGATGAGTTTGGCCGGCAGCTGATCACAGTAGCCGAAGAATCCCGTAACCGTAAACTGATGTTCAAAGCGTATCTCTCCAACGGCCTTCGTTGCAGTTATTTTGCCACCCGAAAAGAGTATTCCGATAAGTCAATTGAGTTTTACAATAAAGCCTACGACCTGGCCCGGCAAAACCGGATGGAGAAAGAGGCCGGCATCGCACAGATGCACCTGGCAGGCATTTACCTGGTGATACCAGATAAAGAAAAAGCTCTCTCTTATATCACGCAGGCTTTTTCGCTTATTACTACCCTGGGTGACGACAGCCTGAAGGCCGAGGCCCACAACATGTATGGACAGGTGTACATGGGTAAGAATGAGAATATCCTGGCGCTGCGTAATTTTCTAAGTGCACTCCATATTGCAGAGGAAATGAAAGATCCCGGCCTGATGCAGAGTTGCTATTCCAAACTTTCTGGCTTTTACAGTTCAATCGAGGATTATGATAAGGCCATTGATTATATGATGAAGTCTTATGAACAGTTTGACGGTATTAAATTAAAAAACACACCCTATAACAGGGTCATTTATATTAATGCTATTGGCAACCTGTATGCATACAAAAAGAACTATGATATTGCCATCAGCTATTTTGAACGGTCTATCCGGATGGCTGATTCGCTGAAATTTTCAACCTTGAAAGTACCAGGCTATGTAAGCCTGCTGAACCAGTACCTGCGGATAGATGAGCCCAAAAAAGCATTGGATTATCTTAATTCACCTGCAGGGGGCAATCTTAAACAATACCTGACAAATTTTGGTATGGCTTCGGTTATCGACCAGGCCTATGGCGTGGTCTATTCAGAAATAGGTCAATATGATTCGGCCCGTATTTACCTGGAAAGGGCTAAGCCGATGTTTGAGAATAGCACCAACGAATTGTCGAAAGTGAGTTTCTATGGCCAGTTAGCATCATTTTACAATAAATCGGGCGATAAGAAGAAGGCCATTGAATATTTCCTGAAAGTAAAGGAGATCAGTGAACGAAACGGTATGCTGGAAAATATAAAGCGGTCTGCAAAATATCTTGATACGTTATATAAAGAAACGGGCAACCTGGCATTGGCCGGAACCTACAATGCACTCTATTACCAGTATAAAGACAGTATTGAAACACTAAAAAGAGAGAAAGAACTGACACAGGTAGAAGCGGCCGATGAGCAACAAAGACAGCTGAGGGCAGAAAAAGAAAAAGAAGAAGCCAAAAGACGCCGTAATAATATCCAGTACATGGCCATCACGATTGGAATCGTTGGCTTGTTTATTGCCCTGGTGGTACTGGGTATGTTCAAAGTATCAAGAGGGCTGATAAAGGCAATCGGGTTCTTCGTTTTCCTGCTATTATTTGAATTCATCTTCCTGGTGTTCAAGAAAAATATTTATTCCATCACCAATGGTGAACCTTGGAAAGACCTTGCGTTTATGATCGGCCTGGCGGCAATACTGGTGCCGCTGCATCACTGGCTGGAGCATGAAGTGCTGAAGTACCTCACATCGCATAACAGGCTCACTTCAGCAGGTTCTCACCTGAAAAACAAAATACTCAGTCGTATTAAAAAGGAAGGGAAATAGACAGTCGCTTACCTTTGCTAAAATTTTACCCCTTGATTGTAATTGATAATACCCTGATTAGTGATGATGTGGTGGAGAAGCAGTTTGTCTGTGACCTTACCAAATGCAAGGGTGGCTGCTGTGAAGAAGGAGATGCCGGCGCCCCGCTCGATGAGGACGAACTGGATATTATTCTGGCGCATTACGAAAAGGTAAAGCCCTACCTGACGGAAGCATCCGTCAAAGAAATTGAACGGAAGGGCAAATATGTTTATCACAAAGAGTTTGGCTGGGTAACACCTACCCTGGGTAACGACAAGGAAATTTGTGTGTATGGCCGCCGGGATGAAAAGGGTATTATCATGTGTGCTTTTGAGCAGGCATATTATGAAGGTGTTATTCCATGGAAAAAACCCATCAGCTGTCATCTCTTCCCAATCATAATTACGAAAGGTAAGCGGGGTGATTATGATAAAGTGAATTATGAACCAAGGGAGAAGCTTTGCAATCCCGCCTGTGCACTCGGTAAAAAATTGCAGGTGCCAACGTATGAATTTTTAAAAGAGCCGCTGGTCCGTAAATACGGCGAAGAATTTTATAATGCCCTGGATAAAGTGGCAAAGATGAAGGCAGCTAAAAAAGAAAAAGCGGTTAAACAGTAAACCAGTGAAAGAGACAGTTTCCAGTTTCATGGCGAAAGCCACCATCAAGGCAGCGGACAAAGAACACCGCCGCAAGATCAATTTCAATATTGGTAAATACAATGCGGTGGTGCCGCAGGGTAAACAGCAGTTCCTGGATGTTCACCTGGCAAGGGAGAAAGCCAAGAATATCAAGTGGAAGGCAATTGAAACATTGGATAAACAACTGGAAATATTCGAAGCTATCATTACAAAACGAGGTGCCAAAGTCATCTGGGCGGAAGATGCGCAGCAGGCACTGGAAGCTATTGGAAAAATTTGTGAAGAAAAGAACTGCAAAACACTGGTGAAGAGCAAGAGCATGGTGACGGAAGAAATTCACCTGAATGATTATTTAGAGAAACAAGGAATAGAAAGTGTGGAGACTGACCTGGGAGAATATATTCAGCAATTAGATGGCGAGCCTCCTTACCACATCGTTACTCCTGCTATGCATAAGAGCAAGGAAGATGTGGCCAGGTTATTTGCTGAAAAATTGGGAACTGATCCGAAAGCTACACCCGAGCAACTGACACTGACAGCAAGAAAAGTACTAAGAGAAAAATATGTACAGGCAGAAGTGGGTGTCACCGGTGCCAATTTCATCATTGCAGATATTGGTGGTATTGCGGTGACAGAAAATGAAGGCAATGCAAGACTGAGTTGTTCCATGCCCAAAACACATATTGTGATTGCGGGTATTGAAAAAGTGATCCCTTCCATAATGGACCTTGGTTTATTCTGGCCTTTACTTTCTACATTCGGCACAGGTCAGAAAGTAACAGTGTATAATACCATTCTTACCGGCCCCAGGCAGGCAAATGAAACAGACGGACCGGAAGATATGTATGTGATATTGCTGGATAACGGCCGGACCAATATTTTGGCCAATGAAAAACAACGGGAAAGTTTGTATTGTATTCGTTGCGGTGCCTGCCTGAATGCCTGTCCCGTTTATAAGAATATCGGCGGTCATACGTATGCTGCCACTTACAGCGGACCGATTGGTTCAGTCATTACACCGCATTTAAAAGATATGGGTGAATGGAAGCACCTGAGCTATGCTTCTTCGCTGTGCGGTAATTGCACCGAAGTGTGTGCGGTGAAAATTAACCTGCATGAACTGTTGCTGGAAAATCGCCATGAATCAGTGGAGAGTGGCTATGGCTCTTTCACTGAAAAAATGGCCTGGAAGATGTGGAAACAGGCTATGCTGCGCCGCAAATGGATGAATATGGCCAATGGTGGTACGAAGAACAGGATAGTGAATAGTATGATGAAAAGCTGGACAGCTCACCGTGGCAAACTGGAGTTTCCCCAAAAATCATTTAACCAGCTATGGAGAGAGAAAAATAATCACAAATAAAGCATATGCCGGGTATTTCATCACCGGCTTTTTTTATGTCTGCTCAAATAAAATACTATAACCAGTTTGGTAATGCTTACCGGCAAAGTATTCTTTCCTGCACGGAACCTGAGCTATGGACGACCGATTATGCTGAGAAAGGAAGGGTGTACAATGAAATGAAGTCAAGGATTGAGCAGCAACAACAGTTAATAGACGATTATTTTTCTGTTCAGTGGCCGGTGCTGGATTTGGGTTGTGGCTTTGGCAGGCAGGCAATCGTTTTGGCAAGAAAAGGCTATGAAGTAGTGGGCTGTGACAGCAGCGAAGTGTTTATCAGTATTGCTAAAGAGTTGTTTGAAAAATTTCAATTTAAAGGAGAGTTTTTTGTGGGAGGTGTTGATCAGTTACAAGGCAGGCATTTCAGCCAGGCTGTGCTTTTTGATGTTATTGAACATATTCCCCCTGCTAAAAGAAAAGAATGGGTAAGTCAGCTGGCCTCGGTCATTATTCATGATGGTGTTTTGTTAATGTCATTGCCCCATGTAAAGAAACGGCTCAGTTCTCAGCTAAACAATTCCATCAGAAGGCGCATAACCGGGTTATTCGCTTATTTCCGTAACCAGGAAGAGCATCCGTATTATATTCCGCAACAAAAAGATATACTTCGGCTTTTCGGCAAACAGTTTAGTTTGGATAGTTTTACGGCAGCGGATGAAACAGATTATTATGTTTTCCGCAGGAATAAGGAATGATCATTTACAGCCATAGCATCACCCATCGCTTAAAGTACATGGCCGGTTTTTTGGGTCACTGTTTGACAGGTGAGCCATTGACTGTCACAGACAATGTCATTCATTACCTTGATCATCCCGGACCAAGGATTAATTATAGTAATGAGGCTATTTCCCAACAGGAGTTTTGGATAAAGCCACAGGGCCTGTTGCATGAATCAGGTATCCGGCAGCACTCCATCGAATGTTTTGAATATAATAGCCATATTGCTTTTTTCCGTACTGAGGGTGATTTCCCTTTTGATATTCTGGCAGCTTCTTTTTTTCTGCTCAGCCGATACGAAGAATATTTACCGCATACCAAGGATATATATGGCCGGTATGCACATGAAAACGCATTGGCCTATAAAGAAGGGTTTTTAAATAAGCCGTTAATCAACTATTGGCTAATTGAATTAAGGAAGGGGCTACAACTGAAATTCACTTCAGTCATTCCCGATAGTTACCGGGATCACCATTCACCGTTCGTCTTTCTCCCCACTTATGATATTGATGAAGCCTATTCCTACAAATACAAACAATGGTGGCGGAGTGCCGGGGCTGCCATGAAGGATATTCTGTCAGGTAAATGGAGCCGATTCAGGGAAAGAAGGAAAGTTTTAAACGGAGAAATACCCGATCCGTTCGATTCTTATACATGGATAGACGATTTGCACAGGCCATTCAACATACAACCCCGTTATTTTTTTTTAGTGGCTGAGAAAACAAAAAAATATGACCGGAATATTCTTCCTTCAGAAATTGCTTTGCAAACTTTGATCCGGGATCATGCAGTAAAATATGCTGTGGGTATTCATCCCTCCTGGGAGAGTGGTGATGATCAATCATTAGTTAAAAAAGAAATTCACACACTGGAAAAAATCAGCAAACAAAAAATTACTGCTTCCCGCCAGCATTTTATCCGCTTCACCCTGCCCCAAACATACCGGCAACTGATCGAGGCCGGCATCAAAGAAGATTTTTCCATGGGCTATGGAAGTATCAATGGCTTTCGGGCATCGGTGGCTTCACCATTTTACTGGTACGACCTGGAAAAGGAGGAACAAACGCATTTACTGCTCCATCCTTTTTGCTACATGGAGGCTAATTCTTTTTTTGAACAAAAGCAAACCCCGCAGCAGGCCCTGGAAGAAATGTTATGGTACTATGAAACCGTCAAGTCGGTGAATGGAACATTGATCACTATCTGGCATAATACATTTTTGGGAACAGACGAATTGTACAAAGGCTGGAGAGAGGCTTATTACGAGTTTTTTAATCATGTAATGAAAGGTTGATTACATACCTTCTGTTTCGGGTTGCTCGGGCGGTGGTACTGCTTTAAAGGCTTTATTTACCAGGTAAACACCCAGCAGTGTTACCAATCCCCCAACAGTAATGAAGATGGTCACTTTCTCGTGGAAGACCAGCCACCCGCAAAGCACCGCTACGATGGGATTTATATATGCATAGATGGAGGCTTGCTCCGTTGGCAAATTCTGCAAAGCGTACAAATAAGCAATGAAGGCTATCAACGAACCAAAAATGATCAGGTAAGCAATGGCGGTCCATGATTGCCACGGTATAGCTGTCATGGATACGGCATTACCGGTAACATTGGTAAATACAGTTAATGAAGTGCCGGCTATCAGCATCTGCAAACCCAAACTGAAATAGGGATTAAAATGCACAGCCTGTTGTTTGGTGTATAGCGTAGCAAAAGCCCAAGTCCAGGTAGCAATTAGGGAGAGTATAATACCAAAACGAAATTCCGGGTTTGCGAAATCCAATAAGTGTTCATAGAAAATAACACATACACCGCCAAAACCCAAGAGCAAACCAATGATGGCATTACGGGGAAGTTTCTCCTTGGAGATAAATAAGCCAATCACCACCAGCCACAGCGGAAAAATGGCCCCCATGATGGAACCAAGGCCGGCAGAAATATATTTTACTCCCCATGTACTCAAACCATTGCTCAGTATGAAATTCAGGAAGCTCAGAATAAGTATCGGTGTCCATTCTTTTCCTTTCGGTAAAGGAGCTTTTTTGTAAAGAAAGAAGCCCACATACAGCAATCCGGCAATAAGCTGACGTATACCGGCAAGTTGCAACGCCGGCATGTGCCGAACGCCTTCTTTTGAAGCAATCCAGGTAGTGCCCCAGAAAAAACAAACCAATGCCAGTGCAAACAATGCCTTGGCCCTTGTTCCTTTTTTCCGGATGGTAAGCGGATTAAAGGCCGCTAATTTTTTGAAATAATCAGCAGAAGTTTGAATAATGGATTTATGGAAGTCAAAAATGTTCATGACTGCTGACGCTGATTAATGCTCGGTTATATATTTAGTTTGCCCGTATGAAATTTATGAAATTAAAGAAAACCCCCTGAAGGGGTAAGGGCCTAATGTTTAAAATGCCTCATTCCGGTCATTACCAATGCCAGGTTATGTTCTTTGCAATATTCTATTGAATCATTGTCCCTGATTGATCCGCCCGGTTGAATATACGCAGTAATACCTGCCTGGTGTCCCAGTCGTACACAATCATCAAACGGAAAGAAAGCATCGCTGGCCATTACGGCACCATTCAGGTTAAATTCAAACTGCTTTGCTTTATCCAATGCCTGGCGCAAGGAGTCAATGCGGCTGGTTTGTCCGCAACCCTTGCCTACCAATTGCTTGCCTTTCACTAAAGCAATGGCGTTTGATTTAAGATGTTTACAAATGATGTTGGCAAACAACAGATCTTGTTTTTCTGTTTCTGTCACTTTTCTTTTTACAGTTTCTGTCCAGTCAATAAAATTACCTTCATCAGTATCCTGTACAAGCAAACCGTTAAGCACACATTTATATTGCAGTTTTCCTTGTGGTTGTTCTTTCAGTTGCAGCAGTATCCGGTTCTTTTTTGATTTGAGAATTGCCAGTGCATCTTCATCAAAGGCTGGTGCTATCAGTACTTCGAAAAATATCTCGTTGATGGCATCGGCAGTGGCTTTATCAATGATGCCATTACATACCAGCACACCGCCGAAAGCACTTTCCGGGTCGCCGGCAAGGGCTGCATCCCAGCTTTCTTTTACAGTGGAGCGTTGCGCTACACCACACACATTGGTATGTTTGATTATCGCAAAGGTCGTATCGTTAAATTCTCTTATCAGTTGTAAGGCCGCATCCACATCTACGAGGTTATTAAAGGAAAGTTCTTTGCCATTCAATTGAGTGAAGAGTTGCTCAAGATCTCCGTAAAACACTGCCTTTTGATGCGGGTTCTCGCCATAACGTAAAGCCTTTTCGGGTTTATTGAAAGGCGATTCGATTGCCGTTCCATGAAAATAATTGGAGATAGCAGTATCATAAGCTGTACACACATCAAATGCCTTTATTGCAAAAGCTCTCCGCTGTTCATAGGTGGTTGTTCCCTGCTGGTCAGTCAGCAGTTGGTTCAGTACAGCATAATCTTTTTTATCAGCTATCACTACCACATCCTTATGGTTTTTTGCTGCTGCCCGCAACATCGATGGTCCGCCGATATCAATTTTTTCAATAATAGCAATTTCGTCAGTCGTAGATTTTACTGTTTCTTCAAAGGGGTACAGGTCAACTATCACAAGATCAATTTCGGGTATTTTATATTGCTGCATATCCTGCTCATGCTGTGTATCATCCCTTTTACCCAGTATGCCCCCAAATACAAGGGGGTGCAATGTTTTCACCCTGCCGCCAAGAATGGACGGGTAGTTGGTCAGCGATTCAACAGGCGTCACAGCCACTTCCAGTTTTTCTATAAAAGCCTGGGTGCCGCCAGTTGAATAGATTTGCACACCATGCGCAGCCAAAGTTTGCACCAGTGTTTCCAGTCCGTCTTTGTAAAAAACAGAGATCAGTGCCGATTGTATCTTCTTATTCATAGCTGTAGGGGGTTGAAAGCAGGCAAATCGTTGAGCAGGCCATACCTTCCCGGCATGGCAGGCGCAAAACTAACCTAATTCAGCTTCATCACAAAAGCACCCTGTATAGTTACATCATGCCAGGGAATTTGCAGTGAATCGCAATCTTTTTTCCAATAGCGGGTCTTCCAGGAAGGAACAGAGCCGTCGAACACCACTTGTTTTATATCCAATGTTTTGGAAAGTTTGCCGATATATAACCTTGGATTTTTAGAAATGACCAGAAGGTCAACAACCGGTTTCTTTTCTGTGGGCAGAAAATGGATTGATTGATCTAATAATAACACATTCTTGTTCAGAAAAC
The DNA here is from genome assembly GCA_964409055.1 of uncultured Chitinophaga sp. Lineage (GTDB taxonomy): Bacteria > Bacteroidota > Bacteroidia > Chitinophagales > Chitinophagaceae > JJ008. Next base: position 12,680 of record CAYPBW010000022.1, read on the forward strand.
GGGCATAATTATCATAAATGGTCAGGTTGTCAAGTTGCCGTACTTCCCTGATCCTGTAGAGAATTCTGGAAGGCTTCAGGTGAAAATTCCGGGCAAAATCATCTGCCAGCAAATCACTGTCACCTTCGAAATGGTAGCTTCTTCCATTTATAAAGTCAATAGCTCTCTTTTGAGGCACATTATACACCACAATTTTTTGTTGTCTGTCACTCTCTGTAAAGGAATAAGAACGCAGGGAAACAAAAAGTAATAAGGCTATCAAACCTGTTAGTAATCCCTTTTTTTGTTTTTCCATCAACCAGTAACTAATACCACCCGCAAAAAATAAGAGCAGTATAGCCTGAGTGATGCTGATTTGTAACCCGTCCCACAATGAAAACCGGATGGTTTCAATCTCTTCGATGTAGCGGTTCATTGTTCTAATAAGGAATGATAAGGCCTTACCTATAAAGACTGTTGCAGGCGGGATAAATGAAATACAACATAGCAATATTTCTCCCAATAGTATCACACTGGATAGCGGAACTGCAACGAAATTTGTCAGCAGAAATAGATTAGGGAACTGGTGAAAATGATAAATGCCAATGGGAACCGTCAGTATTTGAGCAGCAATCGTTACAGCATTTAGTTTCCAGATGAAATCGAGCAATTTGTTGGGGATATAAAACCAGTTATAAACCGGCCGCATGAAGACGATGATGCTCAGTACTGCTGCATAAGATAATTGAAAACCGACATCCCAAAGCCAGAACGGATTGATGCAAAGCAGCAGAAAAGCAGATACGGCCATAGTATTATAAATGGAAGTTCTTCTTAATAAGGATTCACCCAGCACAATACATGTGAACATAAGTGCCGAGCGAAGAATGGATGGTTGTGCTCCTGCCAGCAGGCTGAATAACCATAAACCGGTTATTATAAGTAACGGTCTAAGCCATTTTGCTCTTTTCGCTTTTTGCAGCGGTTTTAACAACAGGCTGAGCAGCCAATAGATTAGCCCGAGATGCAAGCCGGATATGGCAATGATATGTACTACCCCGGTATTGGTGTAGGATTGTACCAATGATTGTTCAAGATCATTTTTGTATCCAATCAATAAAGCCTCTGCCAGGCCCAGTTCTTTCTCCTCAGTGATACTTCGTCTTAAAATATTCAATACTTTTTCCCGGGATGTATAAATAAATTTTCTGAACCATTTTTCATTTTTCCCCGACAGCGTTTCAAATTCTTCTGGTTTTAGATATACCTGGTGAGTGATACCCTGAAAAAGAGAATAGCGTTTATAGTCAAACCCGCCCGGGTTCCCTGAGTTTTTTATTTCCTGTAAAGGTTTTTTGAAAAGAATCTGTGAGCCATAGTTCAGCTTTAGCGAACTGTCTTTTTTAAAATAGAGGATTATTTTACCTTTTACAGGAACAGCAGAACTGTCATTCAGTAAATATTCTACGGTTGCATTGGCTTTATATGATTTAGTTTTTTCAACAGGCGGCTCATCCAGCGTTACAATTAGTGAGGCATCATTATTATAATGATGGCCAAGCCATGCTTTGTTATTCCTGATGTCTTTATACCAGGCAAGCATGGAACCGGTGCAAAAGAAGATGACAGAAATAAATATGCCATTTAGCAGGCTATACCGGTATCTCTTTTTTAAAGAGAAAAAGAAAAAAGAGAGTATAACCAATATGGATACGGATAATGTAAGCAGCAGGGCAGGCAGAGGGGGTTTATAATGCCATTGAAAAATAATGCCTGCTGCCAGTGCCAGCAGTAACCTTAAGAAAGGGGTTTTTTTCCAGAAATCAGCGCCATAGACCTGCATACTGAAAAGTAATAACTCTCAAAATACCCGGCAATACTACTTTCCGGGTATTCGTCAGGTTTACCGTGCAGATTCCTTTTTTACTTTTTGCTCTACATACTGCCGGTATCCTATTCGTTGACCCCGGCTTTCCATCCAGCCATAATAGTTAAAAATGGCGAGGTTCAGCTGCTGCACCACATTGTCCCGGTTGGCCTCAAATACAGCGAGTGTTTTACGGTACTCTTCCACCCGTCCTTTTATTTCTTTCATATAAAAAGTACGGTGCAGGCACTGTACCAGTGCTGTTTCAAAGGGCTGTTTCTTTTTTCGTTTATAAAAATAATTGTAGGTGGCCCGGTATTGAGCATCAAACAACTTTGGGTTGTTCATACAATAACATGTAAGCAGCAGCAGTATTTGCGCTACGGCCTCATGTTCTTCCCTTACTCCTTCTTTAAAGTAAGTAATCCCCCGTTTTATATAATACAGCGCTTCGTCATATTGTTCCAGTACAAAGGAGCCAATACCCAGCGACAGATTAGTTGTCCGGTTCAGATCGGCATTCAGTACCGGCTCCCATTGGCGGTAACGGCTTTTCATGAAGCGGTTTAGCTTCTCCACTTCATCATACTTCGCAGTTTTATTATATATCTTATTAAAGGCCAGGAATTTTATCACTTCAAAATTGGCCCTCTGCACGGGGTCAGTAATCAATTCATTTACCGGGTCATTAAATGTATTTTGAACATAGGAATAATCGCCTCTCAGAATCCCTGCATAATTGATCATATACAATACTTCAATATAAAATTCTCCATCTTTTCCAATGAAATTTTGGTTTTCCCTCCAGTCCTGCCACGCATCTTTTAATAAAGCAAATGTTTCAGAAATTTCCTGCAACAGGTATAACAGGGTGGCTTTGCTCATACCAAAATAATGACGAAACCAAAAAGATCTTCTGTTGGGTGCTGTTTTCGTTGCATTAACTCTATCCAGCAACAGGTTAATTCGTTGTTTCAGCTCATCATCCAGGTCAAAATGTGCTTTGCGTTTCAGCAGCAAAACTTCAGTGTATATATCCCGAAGGGTGATCATTTCTGCATACTCAGTATAGGTGATAATGTTGCCTTTGAACACGGAGTGCAGGTCATCGTAACTGGTGTGTACGCTGCTGAACAAGATCATTTTTTCAAATTCAGTCTTCAGCAGGTTAAGCTTTGCATATGATTCTGTAACCCTTGCTTTTACTACGGCTTTTTTCCAAAGGGCATGTGCTTCATCAAGCAACCCCTTTTTTCGGTACACCCTTATCAGCAGTATTTGATTGTAAATATCATGGCCGGCACTGTTGCGGTTATCATATTGTGCAATTGCTTCGCTTACCTGTTGCTGCAGGTAATGTTTCTGAAAGGCAATATTTTTCTTTGTCAGTTCAGGATTGAATTTTTTCAGGATAGCCTCTTCGTTGTATTTTTTTTGTGCAGCAACGGCATCAAACAGTTTCAGGTATAAAGGTTTCGATCTATGCCCGTTCAATGCAAAGTTTCTTTTGAAAAACAATTTTTCATTTGGCGTCATTGACCGGATCAGTTGCCACAGAAATGCGGAAGATGTTTTCACAAAAACGTTGCTTTGGTTACAGACTAAAGTACATAAAATCAGGTATATGTGTCAAATTTAAACTGGCAATTAATACTATTTAAGTGTATGATTAATAGTTTTTTGTGTGAAAAAGTGGTGATAATTAGATGCAAGGTGATACAAATAATAGGATAAATTATGAATTGTCCTTAGCGGGCAGTCGTCTATTTTCATATAAGAATATATCCCTGAGCAATAAAATATTTGTGCTAACCAAAACCAACTGCGGGGACTAGTCTGAACCATTAACCATTAAACTAAAGCCCATCTGAAAAGATGGGCTTTATTATTTTTTTCTCAATATGATTATTTACTCAGGTACATACTCCTGTCCTTATATAGTTGCCTGAAATACGGGTCTCTCAGGTTTTTGATGAAGCGAATAGCTTCACCGGTTGATTTCATTTCAGGTCCCAGTTCTTTATTTACCCCCGGAAATTTATTAAAGCTGAACACCGGCTCTTTGATGGCAAAACCATCCAGGTGTTTTTCTTCCGGGATATCTGTTACTTTCATTTCTCCCATCATCACCTTAGTAGCATAGTTGAGGTAGGGCTTACCGTAAGCTTTTGCAATAAAAGGAGTGGTTCTGGATGCTCTTGGGTTAGCTTCAATTACATAAACCTTACCATCTTTGATTGCAAATTGAATATTGATCAGGCCTTTTACATTCAGTGCAAGGGCAATTTTCTTGGCATAATCCACCATATCCTGTATTTCCAGCGGGGTAAGATTGAATGCAGGAAGCACTGCATTGCTATCTCCACTATGGATGCCGGCTGGTTCTATATGCTCCATGATTCCCATAACATGGAATTTGTCTCCATCGCAAATGGCATCAATCTCTGCTTCCTGGCAGCGGTCAAGGAAATGGTCAATCAGTATCTTATTGCCAGGTATATGTTTCAGCAGGCTCACTACTGCTTTCTCCACTTCCTCATCATTCAGTACAATCCTCATTCGTTGGCCACCCAATACATATGAAGGGCGAACCAGTACCGGGTAACCTACTTTATTGGCAACTGCAATAGCCTCATCTACAGTATAAGCAGTACCATAGTTGGGATAAGGAATTTCCAGCTCTTTAAGCATGTCACTGAACCGGCCCCTGTCTTCTGCAATATCCAGGCTGTTATAAGAAGTGCCGATGATATTAATACCTCTTTCATGAAGTTTCTCTGCCAATTTCAAAGCAGTCTGTCCGCCCAGCTGCACAATTACGCCATAAGGTTTCTCATGTTCGATGATCTCCCAAAGATGCTCCCAGTATACCGGTTCGAAGTACAGTTTATCAGCCATATCAAAATCCGTACTTACTGTTTCAGGGTTACAGTTTACCATGATGGCTTCGTAGCCACATTCTTTAATTGCGAGAAGGCCATGTACACAGCAATAGTCGAATTCAATTCCCTGGCCGATACGATTGGGGCCGGAGCCAAGAACAATGATTTTCTTTCTGTCTGATACCTTGCTCTCATTAATATTGCCACTTTCAAAGGTGGAGTAAAAGTATGGGGTCTTTGCTTCAAACTCAGCACTGCAGGTGTCTACCATTTTATAAACCCTGGTAATACCGGCTGCTTTTCTTTTCTTATATACATCTTCTTCATCGCCATGACCGGTAATACGGCTGATCTGCTCATCACTAAAACCATTTACCTTGGCCTCTCTTAATAATTCCAGTGGAAGATCTTCAAGGTCATATTTGGCAATTTCTTTTTCAATATTGCAAAGCTTTTGAATTTCATAAAGGAACCACCTGTCTATTCCGTTAGTGGCTTTTGAAATACTGCTGACAGATATACCTGCCATCAGCGCATCTTTAATGCGGAAGATGCGGTCCCATTTTGGTGTTTTAATGTATTCCAGCAGTTCATCTGCATGCATCAGGCTTTTGCCATAATAACCAAGCCCCACTGCATTATTTTCCAGACTTTGACAGGCTTTTTGTACTGCTTCAGTAAAGCTTCTTCCGATACCCATTACTTCTCCCACACTTTTCATTTGCAGGCCCAGGGTATCATCAGCGCCTTTGAATTTGTCAAAATTCCAGCGGGGGATCTTTACGATTACATAATCCAGCGCCGGCTCAAAATAGGCGGATGTTGTTTTGGTGATCTGGTTTTCCAGTTCATCAAGGGTATAGCCAATGGCCAGTTTTGCAGCTATTTTGGCAATAGGGTAGCCGGTGGCTTTTGAGGCCAGTGCTGATGACCGGCTCACCCTTGGGTTAATTTCTATTGCAATAATTTCTTCTGTATCAGGGTTCAGGGCAAACTGTACATTACAGCCGCCGGAAAAATTGCCAAGATCTCTCATCATCCGGATGGCCGTATTTCGCATCAGTTGCATGGCCGTATCACTCAGTGTCATGGCAGGTGCAACGGTGATAGAGTCGCCGGTATGCACACCCATCGGGTCAAAATTCTCTACTGTACAAATTATACATACATTATCTGCAGCATCCCTTAAAAGTTCCAGTTCAAATTCTTTCCAACCCAGCACAGCTTTTTCTACCAATACTTCATGGATTGGTGAGGCCTGTAACCCACGGTTCAGGGCTTCATCCAGGTCATCTTTACCATGTACAAAACCACCACCGGTTCCACCCAGCGTAAAAGAAGGACGGATCACCAACGGGAAGCCGATTTCCTGCGCAAATTCTTTTCCTTCCAGGAAGGAATTAGCTGTTTTTGCCTGCGCTACATTCACTCCAAGTCGTATCATCCACTGGCGGAACTTTTCCCTGTCTTCAGCTTTTTCAATGGCTTTAATATCCACGCCAATCAGTCTTACATTATATTGTTTCCACAAACCCAGTTCTTCTGCTTCCTTGGCCAGGTTCAGGGCGGTTTGGCCACCCATGGTTGGTAAAACCGCATCAATCTGGTTTTCCTGTAGTATCTGTTCAATACTTTCTACTGTTAGTGGAAGCAGGTAAACCCGGTCGGCCATCATCGGGTCGGTCATGATGGTAGCGGGATTGCTGTTGATCAGGATCACTTTTACTCCTTCTTCCCGAAGGCTTCTTGCTGCCTGGGTTCCGGAGTAATCAAATTCACAGGCCTGTCCGATAATAATGGGGCCGGAGCCGATGATCAGTACTGATTGGATGGAGTTGTCTTTTGGCATTTTTTTTTTAGCAGGGGATCCCTGCTTCACAGATGTGGATCGAAAAAAATTCGATAGCTATCGGGACGCAAAACTAAGGGAATGGAAGGGTATTGAAGGGTGGAATCCCAATATTTTTTCACTATTTTACTCAGAATAGCTTTGTGGGTTTGGGTATTTTGCGGTACTGCATAGAGTATTGGGCGTCATAGATATTTTGCTGCAGTTTCAGCATCTCTGTTACAAGCAGCCTGAAGTGGTCGGGGTCGCCAAAATATTTGCGGGTAGAAAAATCTTCCGTTATTGTTCGCACTTCCAGGGTGTCTTTTTTTTGGTCCAGTGCAGAAGCATAAAAAACCCGCTGTGTTTTTATTTCTCTTTTCTTTTTATTTGTAACCTCTTCAATTTTTACCAGGCCTTCTACATTCATAAAACGCTGGTTACCTATCCAGGAGGTAAAACCTGTGTAGTAAGAAGTGTCGGGCATGATGATATCACCTTTGATCGCCTTGCCATAACGGATTATGGAATAAACCGAGTCAGATTTGGCCGCTATCTCCAACGCTTCGATTCCAAAATAATCACTGCCGTCTTTGATGATACCATACCAATAACCCAGCAGGCTGGAATCCACCGGCTCAACCGGTTTCTTTTCCAGCGCCACATCCGATTCAAAAGGACAGGCACATAAGATGAATGACAGTGGCAACAGCCAGCAAAATTTTTTCAACCTTAAAATTTTGGTGCGAAAAGATACAACTAATCAGGTACGCTACCTATACCACAAAGCGGTATAATTATCTTCTTAATCATTGATCCGTAAGGTTACAATATAGTTGCCGGGCCTGATAAATTCCATCTCCACTTCTTCTGTTCCGATGATAGCCCTGAAACGAAATGGGAAATTAATATCCTCGATCAGTGATTCTGTTTTCTTGGCATGTATATCGTTCACGAATAAACGTCCGAAATTTCCTCTTTGCGGTATCACTTCATCCACTTTTAACCGGGGCATTTCATCTCCGTCAACCAACTTTGAGCCACCGGATGTGTTGGTGATCACAAATGTGATCTTGTTGAAGTGGTTGTCTTTGTATTCTACTTCCGTTTCCGTTACTAATTTGCTTTTGAATATCAGCCGCCAGGGTTTTTCTTTACCGGTATATTTATCTTTTTGCCAGTATCCTTCAACAAGACTGTCAGTATTTCCCTGTCGTTTTATGATCATTTTGCCTTCACCGTCTTTCAGTCCTTTGATGAAATCACCGGTGTATACATCGCCATTTTTCCATGTATAACTGCCTTTGCCATGCGGAAAGCCTGCTACAAAATCTCCTTCATAACTGTCAATGCCCGTTGCCTTACCCCTTCCATTTGCTTTTCCCTTTTTGCAGTCGCCGGTATAAGTGCCTTTCAGCTCTTCTTTTTCTACTTTACAATTCTGAGAAATTGTTTCTGTATAAAAAAGAAATGAAGCTATCGGAAGGAGAAAAGCATTTTTGGTAATCATCATAAAGATTAAAATATGTTCAAAGTTATCCTGTTAATGCAGAAAACTAACCGACATGTTGTTAATTTGTAAGCATGACAGCAAAAAGAAGTTATTGGTTGTACTGTTTATTAATGATGATATTTTTTTTTAATGCAAGACAGGGTGCTTCGCAGCTACCGGTTAATTATTTCAGGAACCCGGTGGGAATCCCCTTAGATCTTTCTGCCAATTTTGGTGAACTAAGACCAAATCACTGGCATATGGGACTTGATGTAAGGACCAATGCAAAGGAGAACCTGCCCATTTATGCCGCTGCTGAGGGTTATATTGCGCATATTGGTATCCGGCCGCAAAGTTTTGGCCGGTTCATTATCATCAATCATCCCAACGGCCTTTCTTCTTTATATGCCCACCTGAATGATTTCTTTCCCGAGCTGGAAAAATATGTTACTGATAAGCAGTATGAGAAAGAGACCTGGGCTATTGAACTTGACTTTACGAAAGAACAATTTCCTGTTTCTAAAGGTGCCTTTATTGCTTATAGCGGCAATACCGGTGGGTCGCAGGGGCCGCATCTGCACTTTGAAATATTCGAAACAAAAACCGGAAAACGGCTAAATCCTTTGCTGTTCAATTTTAGTATTAATGACAATGTACCTCCGGCGATAACTAAACTGGCTGTATATGACAGGAGCCGCTCAGTATTTGATCAAAAGCCGTTATTCTATAACCTGAAAAATACCGACAGCGGCTATATTATTCCGAAAATGCCGGTTATGAAAACGGGATTGAGCCGGTTGAGTTTTGCCATACAGGCTTATGATAAAATGAGCAGCAGTGGCAGCCCTGATGGTATTTTTTCAGCACAACTTTTCTTTGATGATATTCCGCAGGTAAAGTTTGTACTCGACAGTATTGACTATGAGGAAACAGCATATATCAACTCTCAAACAGACCATATGCACCGTTACACAGGCGGAGCCTGGCTTCAGCATGTAGCTAAACTACCGGGGGATAACGGGGCTGCTTATAAAACGATCAATGGTGACGGGGTGATTACATTAACTGATACAATGCTTCATGCAGTCCGTATAGTAGTGAGTGATGCAAAAGGGCTGAAATCTGAGCTTAACTTTATGCTGCAGTATATTGACAGCCTGGCATCAAAAACAAACACCGCAGAGTATGCAATGCGATTTGCTCCCAATAAAGTAAATGTGATCAGCAAACCGGATTTTGAATTGTATTTGCCCAAAGGCGCATTGTACGACACCATCACCCCTTATTATTATACCGTCAGCAATAAGTTGCCCAATACTTTTTCCCAGGCACACCAGGTGGCCAATCCTGCCATACCCTTGCATGAGGATGCGGTGGTGAGAATAAAACTAAATAAACCAGTACCTGAGTCTATGCAGGACAAGTTGCTGATTGTAAGATCGGATAATAAGGGCCGCACAGTAAGAAAAGCTGTTTGGCAGGAGCAATGGTTGTCTGCGGCTTTCGGCGATTTCGGAACCTACCAGGTCATAGCAGATACTACAGCACCTCAGCTTAATAACCTTGGTAAAGGCGATACCGTAAATCTGAGTGCTGTCAGCAGAATCATATTTACGCCAACCGATAATTATGGGATAAAAAAATTCAGGGCTACACTGAACGGTAAATGGATAAGATTCACCAATGACAAATCAAGATACTGGATTTATAGATTTGATGAAAGATGCCCTTACGGCATACATGAGCTGACTGTCACAGCCGAGGATCTTGTTGGAAACACAACAACCAGAACATGGTGGTTCAGACGGGAGCCTTATACACCCCCGCCTCCCAGGAAAAAGGCAATCAAGAAAACCAGTACCAAAAAGAAATCATCTTCTGTCAAAAAAACAAGTTCCAAAAAGAAATAAGCCATGGTAACACTGAAGGAAGGGGATAAAGCACCTGCATTTACTGGTGCAGACCAAAACGGACAAAAGGTTTCGCTGGCTGATTACAAGGGTAAAAAGATTGTTTTGTATTTCTACCCCGAAGATGATACGCCTACCTGCACCGTACAAGCCTGCAATTTGAGGGACAATTATGCTTTATTAAAGAAGCATGGATTTGAAGTAATAGGCGTCAGTCCTGATGATGCGGTAAAACATAAAAAGTTTGAAGCAAAGTTCAACCTTCCTTTTAGACTGATCGCCGATACTTCTCACAAAATACTGGTGAAGTACGGCGTATGGGATCAGAAACAAATGTTTGGCCATAAATATATGGGGGTGTTGCGCACTACTTTTGTTATTGATGAGAAGGGCATCATTCGTAAAATATTCCTCCGCCCCAAAAACAAAGCCCATGCAGAGGAAATAATTGCTTCAATGAAATAGGCAACTTTCCAGGCAACGTTTTAACAGGTATTGCCGATAAATGCAGCAAGTAAAACTGCATTTATGATCAAATCACTGACAATAACATTATTTCTTTTCCCGCTTACTATTTTTTCGCAAGACAAAAAGCCGGTACAGCTTTTCAGTTCTGAAAAAGCCATCAATGCGAATACATCAGAAGTAGTGCCAAAAGGTAAAATGGCATTTAAAGTGACACATAATTTTGGTGATATTGCCGGAGACAATGGCGGGGCCAGGCGTTTTTTTGGCCTGGATAATTCAACAGATATACGAATCGCCTTTACGGTTGGAGTGGCCAACCGTCTTGACCTGACCGCCGCAAGGGCCAAGGGAGCTGGTTTGCATCAGCAATTGTATGAACTGGGTTTGAAGTACCAGTTGCTGCAACAACTGGAAAATGATCCTGCTCACCCCATTGCAGTTACTCTCTTTGCCAATAATGTAATTACGGCTAACAAAGCCAGTGCCTTTCCCAACCAGGACAACAGTTTTGAAGATTTTTCGGACAGACTGAGCCAGGTACTGCAATTGATCATTGCCAGAAAGATGGGAAAAGTGAGTGTACAGCTAAATCCCACTTTTGTAAATCGTGGTTATGCAGCTACGTATGATAAAAAAACCATGTTTGCCCTGGGGGGAGCAGTAAAGCTGCCACTGGGTGGAAGGATAAATCTTGTACTCGATTATTTTCATCCTTTTCGTGACAAGGCCAGTAAGGATGCTTTTAAAACCAACGAGAATATTACGTTCTATGATCCGCTGGGAGTGGGTTTTGAAGTGCTTACGGCCGGGCATATTTTCAGGCTAAATTTTACCAATTCAACGGAAATACTGGAAAACCGCTTCATTCCCCGAACCATTACTTCCTGGGGTAAAGGCCAGTTCCGTTGGGGTTTCACTATTACCCGCAACTTCACCTTATGGCGGTAGTGCTGTAAATGCAGATGCAACTGTTGGGGTCCTGCAATTATCATGTTTGCATGAAAGTTAAGATCCGGGAAAACTCATGGCTGGCGAAACTCGCAGCTGCAAAATTGAAAGCTGATCAGGCTGCCATTGTTTTTGGCAGTACCATTCATTTGCACAATACCAGCCGTGCTGAGTTTCTGTCAGATAAGGAATGGCTATGCCATGAGCTGAAGCATGTGGAGCAATACCAGCAACATGGTTTTGCAGCCTTTTTTGTCAAATATCTGTTTGAATGGGTGAAGAACGGGTATTATAATAACCGGTTTGAGAAAGAGGCAAGAGAGAATGAACTAAATGTATCACTTCTTCAAAAGGTATCCATTATCTAAGCATCCATTCAACAGCACCAAATTCGAATTCTTCCACAATTCCATGTTCGGCAATAAGCTTGCCCGATGAACTTACTCCCAGAATTGTCGCTTCGAAAGACCGGTTGTCTTTGCGAAGCTTTACCCGATCATTCTTTTTATAAAGATTGGCCAGGTAATGCTCATAGATTGTTGAAAAGCCCCGGGTAGTCAGTTCATCAAATTGTTGAAGGAAAATGCTGTGCAGCTCTTTAGCCAATAAAACAGGGTCAAAGGTTTTTCCGGTTATTTGTTTCAGTGAAACCGGGTTGGGCAAATGGGACGGAAAACTGGTTTGATTAATATTGATACCGATACCAATGATAGCCCATTCCCAGGAACTGACTCCAGATTCCCGGCTGCTGACTACTGATTCAATTAATATTCCGCCTGCCTTTCTGTCCTGCCAATACAGGTCGTTTGGCCACTTTATTTTGCTGTCTTCTGCGGTGTAACGGGCAAAGAAAATTTGGGCAGCCACCGCAGCACAGGCACTTAGCTGAAACTGGGCGGTAAGTGGAATGGCTTGTGGTTTTAAGAGAATACTTAAGGCAATATTTCCTGCCTTTTCCGTTAGCCAAACTTTACCCCGCTGGCCCTTGCCTGCCAGCTGTTCATGGGCAAAAACCCCCGTTCTGTCCTGTGCCAAATCCG
>CAYPBW010000023.1:0-23744 GCA_964409055.1 uncultured Chitinophaga sp.
ATCTGACGAACCTGATAGTACAGCAATGCTTCGGCAACGCTGATAGTGATCCTAATCAGACTTCCAAGAAAAACCTCTAAGGCTAGGCTATAACTGCCCGTACCGTAAACCGACACAGGTAGTCGAGATGAGTATTCTAAGGCGCTCGGGTGAGCCGCGGAGAAGGAACTAGGCAAATTAACGCTGTAACTTCGGGATAAAGCGTACCGGCCTCGGCCGGTCTCAGTAAAATGGTTCAACCAACTGTTTAGCAAAAACACAGGGCCCTGCAAAATCGAAAGATGACGTATAGAGCCTGATACCTGCCCGGTGCTGGAAGGTTAAGGAAGGATGTCCGGCGCAAGCCAAAGCTTCTGACTGAAGCCCCAGTAAACGGCGGCCGTAACTATAACGGTCCTAAGGTAGCGAAATTCCTTGTCGGGTAAGTTCCGACCTGCACGAATGGTCTAATGAGTTGAACACTGTCTCCTCCACGAGCCCGGTGAAATTGTAGTATCGGTGAAGATGCCGGTTACCCGCCACGGGACGGAAAGACCCCGTGAACCTTCACTACAACTTTGCATTGATTTTGAATTACGGATGTGTAGAATAGTTGGGACGCTTTGAAGCCTTGCCGCCAGGTAGGGTGGAGCGGTCGTTGAAATACCAACCTTCTTTGATTTAGAGTCTAATCCCTTGCGGGAAACAGTGCATGGTGGGTAGTTTGACTGGGGTGGTCGCCTCCTAAAGAGTAACGGAGGCTTGCAAAGGTACCCTCAGTACGGTTGGTAATCGTACGAAGAGCGCATTAGTATAAGGGTGCTTGACTGTGAGGCACACAAGCCGAGCAGGGACGAAAGTCGGCTAAAGTGATCCGGCGGTTCTGTATGGAAGGGCCGTCGCTCAAAGGATAAAAGGTACTCCGGGGATAACAGGCTGATCTCCCCCAAGAGCTCATATCGACGGGGAGGTTTGGCACCTCGATGTCGGTTCGTCACATCCTGGGGCTGGAGAAGGTCCCAAGGGTTCGGCTGTTCGCCGATTAAAGTGGCACGTGAACTGGGTTCAGAACGTCGCAAGACAGTTCGGTCCCTATCTGTGATGGGCGCTAGTAAATTGAGAGGACATGACCTTAGTACGAGAGGACCGGGTCGTATGTGCCGCTGGTGTATCTGTTGTGCCGCCAGGTGCAATGCCGAGTAGCTATGTACGGCCAGGATAAACGCTGAAAGCATCTAAGCGTGAAACCTTCCTCAAGATGAGTTTACTTTTAAGGGTCGTCAAAGACTATGACGTTGATAGGCTACAGGTGTAAAGGTGGTAACATCAAAGCCGAGTAGTACTAATTGCCCGTAAGCTTTAATTTTTTTTACTCTTTTGCTATGGCTAAAAGAGTATTAGATACTCTCTAACATTTTCCAATATGTAATATTATTTAAGATCTTATGGTGGTTTTGCCGAGGGTGTTCACCTCTTCCCATACCGAACAGAGAAGTTAAGCCCCTCATGGCCGATGGTACTGCACCACAATGCGGGAGAGTAGGTAGCTGCCATATTCATTCAGAGCCCTGACAGTAATGTCGGGGCTTTTTTTTATACTTATCCAGTAACTTCAATTAATGAGCAAGAAGGAGAAGGTCATAGTTGTATTGTTGGCTGCTATCAATTTTACGCATATCCTTGACTTCATGATAATGATGCCATTAGGAAATTATCTAATGCCGCATTTTCAAATATCACCAAGACAATTCAGTATTCTTTTAGCCTCTTATCCTATAAGTTCATTTCTTTCCGGCATTCTAATGGCATTATTCGCTGATAGATTTGAGCGGAAAAAACTTTTGCTATTCACCTATGCCGGATTTATAATAGGAACCGCTGCTTGTGGATTTTCTCAGTCGTATGATTTCTTGCTTGTATCAAGAATTGTTGCAGGTGTTTTTGGGGGTATTATTGGAGGCCAGGTGCTTTCTATGATCGGTGATCTTTTTGTTTATGAAAGAAGAGGAACCGCCATGGGGGCCGTTATGAGTGCTTTTGCTGTTGCTTCTTCAATTGGTGTGACCTTTTCTCTTTATTTAGTTGATATTTTCAGAGATGATTGGCATGTGCCTTTTTTGTTTGTTGCATTACTGGCATCGCTGATATTGCCGTTATGTTATTTTTATTTACCTGCTTTGAAAGCTCATCTTGAACAGCAGACCATAGATTCTTCAAACAAAATAACACAGCTCTGGAACACACTTACTACTAAATCAACTGGTCTGGCTTTATTATTCTCAGGTCTTATGATGATGGGGCATTTTCTCATAATCCCATTTATCAATCCGTATATGGAATTCAATAAAGGATATCCAAGGTCGGTGACACCACTTATATATTTAGTTGGCGGAGTTGCATCTTTTATAGCTGCGGTCTTTCTTGGCAGGTTGTCCGACAGGATAGGGAAACTGACGGTATTCAGTTATTGTGTGCCATTGTCATTCATTATGGTTATAATGATTACTAATTTACCATCACTTCCATTTTCAGTTGTTCTTAGTTTTTTTGCTATTTGGTTTGCATTGGCTACCGGAAGGGCTGTAAGCTCCCAAACAATGGTAAGTAATGTTACAGGATCGGCTAACCGCGGTAGCTTCATGAGCCTAAACAGCAGTATTCAGCACCTGGGTACCGGTGCTGCGGCTCTTGTGTCCGGTTACATAGTATCCGAGGATAATGGCGGAAGGTTAATGCATTATGAGTGGGTAGGCTATCTTTCTGTTGTTGTTCTTCTCGCAGGTTTTTTCCTTGGCCGTTATTTATTCAGAAATACCGAGAAGGGGAAATCTATGGCCTAAGAATTAGCGAACCCTATAGACAGGATATTGCATATAAGCAGGCTCAAACCAGGGAGAGTTTTGATAAACGAAATTTAACTGAGCTCTTCCATCTTTTGCAAAGGAAGAATCAGTCAGCCTTTTCTGTTCTAATTGTAACCGAATTTCAGGATTTTTTTTTAAGTATTCAGCAGCGATATCCTCAAAGGCATAAGCTGAGTAACCTTCTTTTTGACCAAGAATAGCATCAAAATAATTCCATGAAAAGTAGGAATCCTCAGTTTTTGGCTCTAATGTTTCAATAAGAAAACGATTGGCAGACTGATTTAGCGGGATATACCAATCTCCCTTTTTGAAGCTAACTTTTTTTAAGGAAGCAGTGATTTTCACATCACTGTTCAAATGGTGCATTTCATATTGTCTGGGCGATGTCTTGTAGTCATCAATTTTATAAGCTTCCACCTCAATCAATGTGTCTTTTTTTAGTTGCGACATCTGCACCTTATTCAATTTAAGCAGTTCAATTACTTTCCACCAGCCTTGTGGAATGATATAGGCCGTTGGTTTTTTTACATATTCTTTAGGAGGGAAATAGTTGAAAATTTTGACTGTCTTCTCATATGGTTTGTTCCTGTCGTAGAATAATCTTAACTGCCCTGATACTTCACTTGTTTTTCTGCCTGACTCATATCCTTTATAAACAATTTCTTTGTACTTCGATTTATCCAGTCCCCATTTAACAGGGAACTCAACAGCTGTTTTTACGGATTGCTTGGTCTGTTCTCTTAAATGACGGATCTTATTGCTATTTGTGGCAGTAAACTCAATAAAAGACTGCATCATAGCATAAGTAGCTTTTACCCTTTGTTCATAAGGTTTTAGCATATGTGATTCTGGTACAAAAGAAAATGTGTGCCATAGTGCTGCATATCCACTTGCATACCTAGGGCTATCCCAATATTCCTGCCAGCCATTATCCGGCGTATCGCCCCAAACGTTAACGTAAGGAACAAGGTCAAATCCTTTTTGCTTCATTAAGTTATAAAGTGCCGGTTCGAAATCTTTGCTTATATATTCCCCCATTACACCTCCCAACTTGGTGCTTTGAGTGGTAAGTAATGTCATCACATGCTGATAATCGGCCCCATTGCTCACATGATTATCTATAAATACATCCGGATCAAGCAAATGAAATATTTCTGTGAAAGCCCTGGCATCTTTAGAATCACATTTAATCATATCCCGGTTCAGATCAAGATTTTGTGAATTTCCCCGAAAACCAAATTCTTCCGGCCCATTCTGATCAACACGAAAGTTGGCACTTCTGTTAAGACAACCACCAATATTATAAACCGGGATAAAGGCCAATACCACATTGTCAGCTATTTTGTATTTGCCTGTTACAATGTCCCTTGCCAGCAGCATACTGGCATCAATGCCATCTGGTTCGCCGGGATGAATGCCATTGTTTACAAGGATAATTCGTTTATTATTTTTTCTGATATTGTCGAAGTTGTAATCTCCGTTATTGCTAACAACAGACAAATGAAGCGGATAGCCAGCATCGGTCATGCCCATTGTTAATAATTTTACTTTACCTGATATTCCGTCCAGTTTTTTCCACCACTCAACTATCTCAAAATAAGCAGGTGTTTGCGTTCCTTTTGATAGTTCAAATTTTGTAGCGATACTGCTTTGAGAGGCAGAACAAAGGCATTGAATCGAAAAAAGTATGACAAGGATATGTCTCATATAAATCATTAAGTTCTAAAAATAAAAAAGGCATTCCAATGAGGAATGCCTTTTGCATAATTTATTAGTAGTTATTACTTCGCTGCGTTCACTTTCTTAGCCAGCTTACTTTTCAGGTTAGCAGCTTTATTCTTATGAATAATGCCACGTTTAGCCAGTTTATCGATCATTCCGGCCACTTCAGGGTATTTTTCTCCCATTTGTTTGCCATCAGCTGCCTTGAGGTCACGGATTGCATTACGGGTAGTTTTTCCGTAATACCTGTTTCTGTCACGACGTTTTGCCGCCTGGCGGGCATCCTTCTTGGTAGCTTTATGATTAGCCATTCTTATTACTTTTTAGGGACGGCAAAGGTAAGCCCGGGCAGTTTAACCACCAAATTTTCAGCTATTTAATTGGGTATTCAAAACTATATTTTGACACCCTGAAAATGCAGGCAATATTCCATTGCCAGCCAGTTAATTAAGTACTTAAAACGCTCAAAATGAGGGCTGGTTTTCCCATTTTTGGGCGATATTTGTGCCTCTAAAACTGGTTACTTCCAAACTTTCACCCTCATGAAGGATTTTTCCTACATCACTAATTCATCGCCTGCTTATATAGAAAGCCTGTACAGAGAGTTTCTGAATAATCCCGGAGCTGTTGACCCTGAGATGAAGAAGTTTTTTGAAGGGTTTGATTTTGCTATTAGCCATGCACCAATAAACGGAAAACCAACTGGAGCTATTGAGGCGAAAAGTCCTGATGTAAAGCCCGGAGACATTTTTAGTATCGACTGGATGAAGGAAGTCATGGCCTATCGCTTGATTTTAGGATACCGCAATAAGGCCCACCTGATAGCCAATACAAACCCTATCAGGAAGAGGAAGGATCGGGGAGCTAATATTGACCTGGTCTTTTACGGCTTTACTGAATCAGACCTTGACAAAGAGTTTTATGCAGGTCAATTTCTTGGCTTAGGTAAAGCAACATTACGCACTATCTTATCGCACCTGGAGAAATGTTATGCTTCCAGTGTTGGTGTCGAGTTCAAATATATAAGTGACCAGAAAAAAATAGACTGGCTCACCAATGAGATTGAAAAGACAATGCTGGATCCTCTGCCCCTCGTTAAAAAGAGAAGGGCTTTGGAGAAACTGAACCAGGGTGTAATGTTTGAAAAATTTCTTCACACCAAGTATGTTGGGCAAAAAAGGTTTTCATTGGAAGGTGGCGAAACCACTATTGCAGCCCTTGACGCTATTATCAATACAGCTGCTGACAATGATGTGCATGAGGTAGTAATAGGTATGGCGCACAGGGGAAGATTGAATGTGCTGGCTAATATCATGGGTAAGACCTATGAGCAAATTTTCAGTGAGTTTGAGGGCACTGCCAAAGTTGATCAGACAATGGGCAGCGGAGATGTAAAGTATCATATGGGTTACGGTAGTGAGGTACAGACGATGAATGATAAAACCATTCATCTTAAGCTTATGCCCAATCCTTCACACCTGGAGGCGGTGAACCCGGTAGTAGTTGGTTTTGCAAGGGCAAAAGCTGATGTGATGTACCACAGCGAATTCGATAAAATATTGCCCATCCTTATTCATGGCGATGCATCGATCGCCGGCCAGGGAATAGTTTACGAAGTGCTGCAAATGAGCTACCTGAAAGGATATTATACCGGTGGTACAATTCATTATGTTATTAATAACCAGATTGGGTTTACTACTGATTTTGATGATGCAAGAAGTTCTGATTACTGCACATCACTGGCTGCTGCTATACAGGCACCTGTTTTTCATGTAAATGGCGACGACCCGGAAGCAGTGATCAAATGTGCAGAAATTGCCACCCGTTTTCGCCAGGAATTCAACAGTGATGTATTTATTGATATGGTGTGTTATCGTCGTCACGGACATAACGAAGGTGATGATCCTAAATTCACCCAGCCACATTTGTATGCATTGATCGACAAGCATCCGAATCCCAGAGAAGTATATATCAAGTATTTGCTGGAAAACGGGGAACCGGATGCACAGGCCCTGGCCAAAGAGATGGAGAAAAAATTCTGGGCAGATTTACAAGAACGGTTAGATGAAGTAAAGCAGAATCCTTTGCCTTACCATTATCAGCCCCCGGAAATAGCATGGAAAAAACTCAGAAGGGCTTCTCCGGATGATTTTGATGCTTCACCTGTTACAGCAATCAGCAGCGAAAGTTTTAAAACAGTTTTTGATGCATTGATGAAATGGCCTGCTGATTTCAAACCATTAAGGAAGGTAGAGAAGATATTACAGGATAAAGTAAAGCTGTTTGAAACGGAGCAAAAAATAGACTGGGCTACAGGAGAGCTGATGGCTTATGGCAGCTTGATATTGGAAGGTAAAGATGTGCGAATGAGCGGACAGGATGTGAGAAGAGGTACCTTTTCACACAGGCATGCTGTACTGAGAGATGAGAATACAGATAAGCCATATAACCGCCTCACTCATATACCCGGGGCTACAGGAAAATTCAGGATATATAATTCCTTGCTGAGTGAATATGGTGTACTTGGTTTTGAGTATGGGTATGCCCTTGCAAATCCTAATACACTTGTTTTATGGGAGGCACAGTTTGGCGACTTTGCCAATGGTGCACAAACGATGATCGACCAGTTCATCAGCGCTGGTGAACAAAAGTGGAACAGGATGAATGGTGTTACCATGCTGCTCCCGCATGGTTATGAAGGGCAGGGGCCTGAGCATAGCAGTGCCAGATTAGAACGTTTTCTGCAACTGTGTGCAGAGTTGAACATGGTTGTTACAAATATTACAACAGCTGCCAACTTCTTCCATGCATTAAGAAGACAACTGGCATGGCCTTTCCGTAAGCCAATGATTAATTTTTCGCCAAAAGCCAACCTGCGTCATATGGGCAGTTATTCAAGGGTTGAAGAATTTCTCACCGGAGGCTTCAAAGAGGTGATTGACGACGCTAATGCGGACACAGGTAAAGTAAAGAAGATATTATTCTGCAGCGGTAAGATTTATTTTGATCTGGCTGAAAGACAACAAAAAGAAGGAAGACAGGATATTGCGATTATCAGATTGGAACAGATTTATCCTTTGCCGTATAAGCAACTGGAGGCATTGTACAAAAAGTATAAAAGTGCCACCTGGTTCTGGGTACAGGAGGAGCCTCTGAATATGGGTGCTGCCAGTTTCCTGCAAATGAATCTAAAGAGTGTAAATTTTGGTATTGTAAGCCGACAACCTTCAGCATCTACTGCCACAGGTTACAACAAAGTGCATGTACAGGAGCAGGCAGAGCTGATAGAGACAGCATTTAGTATATAATATTGAAAAAGAAATTTATGATTGATATAAAAGTTCCTACGGTTGGTGAGTCTATCAGCGAAGTAACATTGCTGAAGTGGTTGAAGAGAGATGGTGAGTATGTAGAAAGGGATGAAGTAATAGCTGAACTGGAAAGTGAAAAGGCCACCTTCGAGGTAAATGCTGAGCAGGCAGGTGTTATTAAATTAGGCCCGTTACAAGAAGGTGATACATTGAAGATAGGCGACCTGCTGGCCAGTATTGATGAGACAGCCGCAAAACCTGAAACCAGTACAAAGCCGGCTGAAACTGAAAAGAAAACAACATCAGATAGCAGGCAATCAATTTCTACAGCACCTGTTACTGCAGTTCCTAATGACCTGCCTGCCGGGGAGGCAGGCATAAAAGCCAGTCCTGTTGCTTCGGCAATTATTGCAGATAAGAAAGTAGATCCTAAAACAGTAACACCTTCAGGACCTGCAGGTAAAATTCTAAAGGATGATGTATTGGCAGCCCTTTCTGCTCCTGGTAAAAAAGCTTTTGCCGGTAATGATCTCTTCAGCCGCAATGTAAGAACGGAGAAGATGAGTAATCTGCGGAAAACAATCAGCCGCAGGTTAGTGGAATCAAAGAATACAACCGCCATGCTTACCACTTTCAATGAAGTGGATATGGGGCGAATTATGGATATACGGAACAAGTATAAGGACAAATTCAAAGAGATTCATGGAGTGGGGCTTGGATTTATGAGTTTTTTTGCCAAAGCCTGTGCGGTTGCTTTAGCAGAATGGCCTTCCGTAAATGCCTATATTGACGGCGACCAGATAGTGTATCATGATTATGCAGATATAAGTATTGCAGTAAGTACACCCAGGGGATTAACTGTTCCTGTAATCCGGAATGTGGAAAGTCTTGGCATGGCTGATATCGAAAAGAAAGTAGTCGAACTGGCCACAAAAGCAAGAGACAGCAAACTAACTACCGAAGAGTTGACAGGTGGCACTTTCACCATTACCAACGGTGGTGTATTTGGTTCACTAATGAGTACGCCGATCATCAATATACCCCAGAGTGCCATTTTAGGAATGCATAAGATACAGGACCGTGCAATGGTTATCAATGGCCAGGTGGTAGTTCGGCCAATGATGTACCTGGCATTAAGTTATGACCACCGTATCATCGATGGCAGGGAGTCCGTAAGTTTCCTGGTAAGGGTAAAAGAATTGCTTGAAAATCCGGAGCAGTTGTTGATTGGAAAAGATCCGGTCAAAACACTACTTGAGCTCTGATTTTTGGACTTAATTCTTCTTTGACTATAACGACAAGCTGACTTACTTTGCAGGGTGAGCATTGTACAATCTCATCTTAATTCGGCTGTTGCAATTATTGAGCAGTACAGGGGAGAAGAGCCATTAGCTTCTTTTCTTCGTAAATATTTTTCCAGGTACAAAAAGTATGGATCAAAAGACCGCAAGCAAATTGCTCATCTTTGTTACTGTTATTTCAGACTGGGTAAGGCCTTGATGAATATT
Source organism: uncultured Chitinophaga sp. (assembly GCA_964409055.1). Classification (GTDB taxonomy): domain Bacteria; phylum Bacteroidota; class Bacteroidia; order Chitinophagales; family Chitinophagaceae; genus JJ008. The sequence continues at coordinate 9,385 of CAYPBW010000023.1, forward strand.
CCTACTAGCCAGCGAATTGTTGCCGCTTTGTTTTTATGCAGCAGCACGCCTGATCTCCTTTTAGATACGCTGAAACCGGAGTGGAGCGATAAGGTTTTGCTTCCGGTGGAGGAAAAATGGGCTATTGCAGAAGGAAAGGAAATGATTAGCGACATATTTTCCTGGAGTGAACTGCTGTCCGCAGGTTTGGACCACCGGCAATTTTGCAAATCATTATTAATACAGCCTGATTTGTTTTTAAGAATTCGGCCCGGGAAAACAGAACAGGTACAATTAAAACTTCGGCAAGCAGGTATTATTTTCAGCAGGCCAAATGAGACATGCATTGCACTGGACAACAGAACTAAAATTGATGAATTGATTACTTTAGACAAAGAGGCAGTAGTACAGGATTATAATTCTCAAAAAGTCGGAGATTTTTTCAGCTTATTGCCTGTGCAAAATAAAAGAAGGGTATGGGATTGCTGTGCAGCAAGCGGTGGTAAATCCATTATGGCTGTGGACTTGCTGGAAGATATACAGCTTGTTGTTTCCGATATAAGAGAAAGTATATTGATCAACTTGAAAAAGCGATTTGCTGCAGCTGGTATAAAGAATTACAGAAGTTTTGTAGCTGATCTATCTGTCGCCGGTCTAACGGAAAGAGATGAAAAGTCTGACCTTGTCATTGCGGATGTACCCTGTAGCGGTAGTGGAACCTGGGGCCGCACACCTGAACAGCTTTTTTATTTTAAGAATGAAATGATTGAGAAGTATGCATCACTACAAAAAAAGATCATATCAAATGTAATCCAACAGGTAAAGCCGGGCGGATATATTTTGTATATCACCTGCTCGGTATTTAAAGCTGAAAACGAGGAGGTGGTTAATTGGTATTTGAATCAAAAGCAGTTAAATCTTATTAAAATGGAATTATTGCAGGGTTATTCTTTAAAAGCGGACACAATGTTTGCTGCCTTGATGCAAAAGCCTTTATAAGCGGAGAAGTTCTGCTGTACCAATTATTTTGCTTCCGTTCATTACACGAATAAAATAACTGCCCTTAAGAAGTTTTCCGGCGGACAGGTCAATTGTTTTTTTACCTGTTCCCTTCGTTTCTTTCAGTTGCATTACCAATGATCCCTTACCGTCATAAATAAGAACCGGCATATTGCTTACAGCATAGTTTGTTTCCACGATTAATGTAAATGAGCTGCCGGTAACAGGGTTTGGCAACACAGAAACTGATTCATTAATTGTTTGAGGATTAGGAGTACTGGTTACGATACAGCCGCTAGCAATATTGATAGTTGTTGTATCAATATAAACTGCAGAGAAGGATGCAGTGGCAGTATCAATTATTTGTCGTACCCGGTAAGAATAAAGACCGGCAGAACCACTTACAAGGTCATTGTTGTACTGGTAACTGCGGTTGGCCAGCAGTGTGCCTGCCTGCGGATTAACTTCAGCTATTTTAGAAAAGTTTGTTTCCCCCGGGGCTTTTCGTTCAATCTCGTATTTCATGGCGCCGACATCTTTACTACTCCAGTTTATTGTGACACGGCATCCAGTAACTGTTGACGTAGAAGTAGCAAATTCTGTTAAGAGGAAACCAAAAGCCTTTTTTACATCCGGTATTCCATAACCAACTCTGTCATCAGGGTTGGTTGCTTTGCTTCCGGATTGTTGTAAAGCACGGACGATTTTCATATTGTTATACTCGGGGAATCCCTGCCAAAGGCAGGTACCCAGGCCAGCCATTTTTGGACAGGCGTAAGAAGTACCGTTGCCTGTAATAACTGTATTAGAAGTAGATTGTACCATTGCTGCCACACCTACTGCGGCTATATCTGGTTTTACCTGCCCGTCACCAGAAGGACCATAGCTGGAAAAGCTGCCCACTACGCCGCTGGTATTTACAGCACCGACGGCAAGCACACTATCACCATCAGCCGGAGTAATTATATTCCGCCAGCCTATGTTTCCGGCGTTACCAGCTGCTACAAAAACAAGTATTCCTTTCTTGGCAGCCATATCTCCTGCAATGGCAGCCATAGTTGTGTTGCCATCCAATGTGCTGTATGGATAATCAGGGATTCCGCCATCAAAACCATAGCCATAACCCAGTGATGAAGATATGGCATCAGCGCCAGAGCTATCCGCTCTTTCTGCACCACAGGCCCAGTTGAACTCTTCAATAGGATATTCACTGGCATTATCTTCTGTTTGATATAGCCAGAAGCCTGCTTTTGGGGCAGTACCGATAAATTGTCCCGGAATATTTGCAGCAATAGTTGACATACAACTCATACCGTGACTTCCGTCGTTGGCGACATTAGCTTCCCTTGCCACAAAATCCCAGGTGCCTAACACCTGGCCATTAGCATTTACACTGTCAAATGCCCTTAAGTTTGTATAGTTATTGAATCCGTTATCCAGCATGCCTATTTGCATTCCCTGGCCTCTTAGACCAATATTGTGCAGGAATTCTCCATTGTGAAGATGTATTTCGTTATAAGAACCTGTTCCGTAATCGAAATAGTCAGCTGTAAGTTGTTCTGTTTTGCCAGCAGCTATATAAGGGCTAAAGATTTCTTCCAATTCAAATTTATTCCTTCCTTCAGAAGGGCGACCAGTTAGCCGGGCAGCTACACCTGTAACACTTTGTACAAAAGGAAGAGCATTGATAGCTGTAATGGCAGCGGAACTGCTGGTTTGCACTGTTACAGCATTCAGCCATTTAGATACATTCAATAAAGTGACATTGGGTATAGCAGCTACCTGGGAAATATAAGAAGGAGTAACCGGAAGGTCAGTACTGTCTATTGCGATTCCGTAACGGGTTCTTCTGTCAATTGCCCTTTGTGACAAATAGACTGCAGGATTGGTCAACGAGTAAGGAGATCCGCCTTTATTTTTAAATCTTACCACATAACGGGTAAACTGTGCATTGCTTTCAATCACTACAGATAAAAAAACAAACAGGAGAATACAGTTTTTTTTCATATTAACCGGCCATTTCAGCTCTTATAAAAGTTACGTTCAAATGTAATTATTAGTTGTGGTCTATCATCCACATGGTAATACCGAAACCGATCTTGTATGGGCCGGCAGGATTGCCAGTATTGGGCTGGTATTCCCACAGCTCATATTCTTTGTAAACGAGGCCAATATTCTTAGAATATTTTTCAACACCTCTGGACTTTGAGGCATACGAAGTGGGGCTGGTGATCGGAACATTTAGTGATTCATCAATTTGCTCAACTGTCAGCACATTACTGTAATTATTTCCACGGTAGCTAAATGTAGCGGGATCGCCATCATAATAAAAATCCCAGTCCTGCATATTATCATCATTGCTGAACGGATACAACGGATTATAGGTGTTATCCGGAACAAACTTGTTTCCTTTCCAGGTAAAATTGTTCTTTACCGGCATATGCAGTTTGATGTAACGGCGATTGTCTTCGGCAAAAACTTCTACCTGGTCTGAAAGGGGAGTAACCGTATAAGTCTTACCAGGCTGCCAGGGCTGGGTGCCGGTTGAATCACTCAGGTAAGTGAAAATGCGGTAAGCTGGTCTGCCTTCGTTATCGGTTATCTGAGCGTCAACAACATGCTTCACCTGGTATTTGCGGATCTCCACATCACGGCCAAAATTGGTGAAGACCATTGAATCAAGCCTGTAAGTGATGTATTTGCCAACAGCTGCTGGCCGGTAGTCGTTCACATTATCGGTGACAAAGGTTTCTTTTTCATCATCACATGATACAAGAAACAAAGCAGCCAAAGCTGCCGGTAATAAACGGGAGAAGATCGGGAATTTCATAAGCGGTTTTTCCAGATTCAGTGAATTAAGTTTTAGATATTGACAGTATTCACAGGGACTTAGCTGCCTTTTGCCGGCAACATAAACATTTAAAGCTACAAACAAAAAGCGGGGAAACATAATTTCCCCGCTTTATAACGCCAGTTTTTATTCTTTATTGCCTGATTTTAAACGAGTTCACCTCTTTGGATGATCCCTCCACCAATTACATCATCTCCTTCATAAAATACGGCACTCTGGCCCGGGGCAATGCCTTTTACATGTTCATAAAACCGGACTTTCATTGAGCCATTTTCCGGGTACAAGTTGGATAAAGCTCCTTTATCCTTATAGCGGATTTTAGTTGTGGCTTCTGTTCCTGGTGTAATCGTTGCATATTTGATCATATTAACCTTACTTACAAGCATTTCGTTTTGTTCCAGGTCGTCTTCATCTCCCAGCATTACGGTGTTGTGCTCAGGGTCAATTTTAGTAACAAAGACGGGTTTGCCTAATGCAATCTCAAGGCCCTTTCGCTGACCTATAGTATAGAATGGGTAACCTTTGTGTTTGCCCAATATCTTTCCCTGTTTATCAATGAAATTGCCACCGGCTACTTTTTCTTCCAATCCATCCACCCTTCTTTTCAGGAATCCTCGGTAATCATTATCCGGCACAAAACATATCTCATAACTCTCCTGTTTTTTCGCCAGCTCAGGATAGCCATAATCCAGTGCCATTTGCCTGATCTCTGTTTTTCTGAAAGGCCCGAGTGGTAATAATGTCCGGCTAAGCAGGTCCTGTTGCAGGCCCCACAGTACATAGCTTTGATCTTTGGTATCATCAATAGCTTTGCTAATTACATAGCGGCTATTGTCATGTTGCCTTATTTTGGCATAATGCCCCGTGGCAATGTATTCACAATCCAGTGCATCAGCTCTTTTCAGCAAAGCTCTCCATTTGATATGGGTATTACACAGCACACAGGGATTGGGGGTGCGGCCCGCCAGGTATTCTTCCACGAAATTCTCTATAACAAAATCGCCAAATTCCTCCCGGATATCCAGAATATAATGTGCAAAGCCATGCTCCACAGCTGCCTGTCTGGCATCGTTGAAAGAATCGAGGTTGCAACATCCGGTTTCCTTCTTGCTGCCTCCGCTGGCGGCGTAATCCCATGTTTTCATGGTAATGCCTACCACTTCATAGCCCTGGTCATGCAGCATCAATGCCGTAACGGTACTATCAATACCGCCGCTCATCGCCACTAAAACTTTTCCTTTACGGCTCATTTTTATTTTGAAATTAAGCCTGCAAATATACGTTGAACCTTTGGGTTGTTTTGTTACGCAAAACGATAAATAATCAACAAAATGGCTTGCTGGATATTGATTCCTGAGAAGTGATTGACAATTAATTAGGATAAATTTGAAAGAACCTGGTGGGATTCATTTATATAAAAAATGCCACCAATTGGTGGCATTCTTTATAACACAAACAAAAAACTAATTCTCCAATTTAAAGCCATTGTCGTCTGCATACTTTTTTTGCGCTGTTTGCATATCCTTAATGGCTTCGTCCTTTTTGTTTACAATATCCATTACATCTTGTATTACCTTATCTCTTTCCTCGGCAGAAGGAGCTTTGCCGTAGTTTTTATAGCCGGTATAGAGGCTTTTCATAAATTCAAAATAACGGACTGCGGCAGACTTGAATTCCTCAGCTCCTTTGGCTTTTGGTGCTTTCATAGCCTTGATTTCCTGCATTTTTTCATCGATCAGTTTTTCCATTTTCTCGCCAACGATAGCTATGCTGTCAAATTGTTCGGCCGCATTATATCGCTCAACGGCATCTTCGGTTTTTTCAATGTCGGAAATCAGGCTTCTTTCCTTTTTTACTATATCCTGGCTGAACTGGAAGGCGGCCTTTTTAGAACCACAGGCAGTGAGTAAAGCGGCCGCCATCACTACTGCAAAAAGTTGCTTTCGCATAAACAGATTTTTGGGTTGATGATTTTGATTGATGTTGGCCAACAAATTAAGGATTATTTCTTGTTCGGCAGCAATTTGCTGCCTATTCTGTAATTTCCTCGTTCAATCACATCACTTTATGAAGAAAATTTTAATTGGTTTCTGGTTGCTGTTCTTAGTGCAACTTATTTCGGCGCAGGATATAAAGTATTTTCTGCCCGACTCAGTTAGTTATAACTCCGCTGTCCCTCAACCTAAAGACATTATCTATCATGAGGTAGGTGAGTGGCATGTTACCCACGACAGGCTGGTCAATTATATGAAAGCCATTGCTGCTGCTGCTCCTGACCGGGTAAAACTTGAAACGATGGGGCTCAGCTATGAAAATCGTCCACAGGTTTTACTGATCATTACATCAAAAAACAATCATGCAAACCTGGAGCAGATCAGGCAGCAGCATGTGCAACTGACAGACCCGGCAGCATCGGCCTCACTGAATATTGAAAAAATGCCTGTTGTTGTCTGGATTGGCCATTCCATCCATGGTAATGAACCCAGCGGTGCTAACGCTTCATTGCTTAGTGCTTATTACTTAGCTGCGGCAGAAGGAAAGCAGATTGATGAATTGTTGGAAAATGTGGTTATACTCTTCGATCCTTCATTCAATCCTGATGGCTTGCAGCGTTTTTCCACCTGGGCAAACCAGCACAAGAGTAAAAACCTGGTAAGCGATCCCAATTCAAGGGAGTTTAATGAGGTGTGGCCCGGCGGCCGTTTCAATCATTATTGGTTTGATCTGAACCGTGACTGGTTGCCTGCAGTGCATGTAGAAAGCCAGAACCGGTTAAGGTGGTTTCATCTCTGGAAGCCTAATATTCTTACCGATCATCATGAGCAGGGAAGTAATGCTACCTTCTTTTTTCAGCCGGGTGTTCCATCAAGGGTCAACCCATTGACTCCGGAAAAAAATAAAGACCTTACGGCTAAACTGGGAAAATTTCATGCCCGGTTCCTTGATCGTATAGGGTCTCTGTATTTCACCAAAGAGGCCTATGATGATTTTTATTATGGAAAAGGATCCACCTACCCGGATATTAATGGCGCTATTGGTATTTTGTTTGAGCAGGCTTCTTCCAGGGGCCATTTGCAGGAAACAGCCAATGGCTTGCTGAGTTTTCCGGCGACTATCAAAAATCAATTTGTAACTACCTTATCTACTCTTGAGGGGGCTAAAGTATTAAGAAAAGAATTTCTCGAATACCAAAGAGGTTTCTATAAAGATGCTGCTGCCCGTGCCGCTGCTTATGCTGTCAAAGCATATGTGTTTGGAGACAAGAATGATCCTGCCAAAACATTTCATTTTGCCGAAATGCTGAAGCGGCACCATATTCAGTTAAATGCGTTACCAGACAACTGGAATGATGCTGGTTTTGAAAAAACAAGTAGTTATTTGGTTTCGCTCAATCAGCCACAGCACAGTTTGATCAGGGCCATTTTTGATAAAACTTTGGAGTATAAAGACAGTTTGTTCTATGATATTACATCGTGGACTATGCCTCTTGCCTTTGGCCTGCCTTATAAAGAAATTACAACACCAAGTTTTGCTATGGGTGAAAAGGCGGGGGAGTTAAAAGCGCCAAAACAGTCTATTAACGGAGGTCGTAGCCAATATGCTTACTTAGTACAATGGGAAGATCTGTATGCGCCGGCGGCGTTGAATGAATTGCTTAATGCCGGTACTCTGGCGAAAGTGGCTACCAATGATTTTGAAATGCTAGTCGGAGGTGTTATGAAAAAATTCAACTATGGTACAATACTCATTCCGGTCAAGTTACAAAGAGATGACAGCGAAACGTTGTTTACCAAATTGAGTGCTGTTACTGAAAAATACCGGCTCAAAACATTTGCGGTAAGCAGTGGTAATGCTGCCAGCGGAAGTGATCTGGGCAGCAGCAGGTTTGTTACCATTACCAAACCATCTGTAGCAATGATTACCGGTCCGGGTGTGAATGCAACCGATGCTGGTGAAGTCTGGCATTTGCTGGATCAGCGGATGAATATGCAGGCTACTCACCTTGAGCCAACAATGTTCAACCGCATTAACCTGAACCGTTACAATACACTGATCATGGTTGGAGGCAGTTATAGTGAGATCAATAAAGAAAAACTAAAAGCCTGGGTACAGGCCGGTGGAACTTTAATCCTTACTGAAGAAGCAGTGAGCTGGGCCGCACAAAATGGCATCAGCGATATAAAATTCAAGAAAGCTAAACCGCCTGTTGATAGCACAAAAAAACTTAACTACCTCGACCGGGAGCAAATGGACGGAGCGCAACAGGTTAGGGGTGCTATCTTCGGCGCTGAAATTGACAAAACACACCCCCTGTCCTATGGATATACTGGCAATACGGTCAGTTTGTTTAAGTCAAACAGGGTATTTATGGAGAAAAGTAAAAATCCTTACGCTACTCCGTTTTATTATGGCACTAAACCATTGCAGAGCGGATGGGTGAGTAAAGAAAATGCAGATGCGATAAAAAATTCCGCAGCAGTAGTGGTAAATACATTGGGCAGTGGCCGGGTGATTAATATTGCAGACAATCCCAATTTCAGGGCTTTCTGGCTGGGAGGCAGCAAACTGTTTATGAATGCTATTTTCTTTGGAAGGATCATAGATGCAGCCAGCGGCCGTATAGATGAGTTTCAGGGATTAAGCCAGTTTGAATAATAAATTGTTGATATGTTGGGTACCCATGTTTGGACAAATAACTTATTTTCGGTTTCTTAATTAATTACGTCATCTTAAAATTTGAGCACTATGATCAAAATGCAAGTGATCGGCAACCTTGGTAAGGATTGTTCGGTCAACACCGTTAACGGTAAAAATGTTATCAATTTCACCGTAGCCCACACAGAAAAGTACAGGGATTCACAAGGCAACAACCAGGAAAAAACCACATGGGTGGATTGCGCCTATTGGACCGATCGTACAGCCATTGCCCAATATTTAACTAAGGGCAAGCAGGTTTTTGTAGAAGGGCAGCCTGAAGTAAGGTCATTCACCAGGCAGGACGGTACATCCGGCGCATCACTTTCACTTCGGGTTCGGGAAGTGCAATTGCTGGGTGGCCGTAGCGACAGCGGAACGGGTGGATCTTATCAGCAACCGGCTTCTGCTTCTGCCAGTACAGGAAACATCCCCTCAGCCAGTGATATAACTGAACCGGTAGACGATCTGCCCTTCTGATGAATGCAACAACTACAGATAAATGCCCTGGAAAATCCAGGGCATTTTTATTTTCAGCAATGAATCTTGTAACTTGACAAAATGAAGCGAATCTGTTTACTGGTAGTTATTCTTTTTCCTTTTTTATCATTTGCGCAGCGGCAAGTGAAGGCAATTCAGGCTGATGTATTAGTAATAGGAGGTGGTGTGGGTGGTACAGCAGCGGCCATTCAATCTGCCAGGCTGGGCGCCAAAACAATATTGGTGGAACCTACTACAATGCTTGGCGGTATGCTTACTGCATCCGGCGTAAGCTGCACCGACGGAAATGATCAACTACCCAGTGGTATGTGGGAAGAATTCCGGCAGGCATTATACAAGCACTATGGAAGAAAACGATTAAACACAGGCTGGGTAAGCAATACCAACTTTGAACCCAAAGTGGGTGATAGTATTTTCAAAGCATGGACAGCCCATGAGAAGAACCTTAGCGTTTATTATGGGTATGAATTTGAATCCGTACAAAAAACCGGAAACAAAGTAACCGGTGCCACATTACGAAACAAGGATAATTCAGAAGTATTAAAAATAAAAGCAACAGTGGTGATTGACGGCACAGAACTGGGGGATGTGTTTGCTGCTGCCGGCGCTGCTTATGGTTTGGGTATGGATGACCCGGCGGAAAGCGGTGAGAAAGAGGCAAGGGAGAAGAATAATATTATTCAAGACTTAACTTGGGCAGCTGTGTTAAAGGACTATGGAGCCGGGTCGGATAAAACTATTGCCAGGCCAGATGGATATGATGCCCAAAAATTTTATTGTACTTGTACCGATGCTCCCTGCGAGGGAAAGCCGTGGAATGGAGATAAAATGAAAATGCTGAATTATGGAAAGTTGCCCAGGAGTCCCGGTGCAAAGCAGGATAAGTATATGCTCAACTGGCCACCGTTTGGCAATGATATTTACCTGAACGTAGTGGAAGAAAAACCTGAGATCAGAAGTATGAAGTATGACAGCGCAAAACAACATACGCTGGGATTTATTTATTTCATGCAGACAGAACTGGGAATGAAAAATATTGGTCTTGCGGATGATGAACTGGACGGCGGCATGGCCCTGATTCCTTATAACCGGGAAGGCAGAAGAGTGAAAGGAGTGGTGCGGATGAATATCAACCATATCAAAAATCCTTATGATTATACTTTGTACAGAACAGGTATATCAGTGGGAGATTATCCCGTGGATCATCACCATGCCCGCTACCCGGGAAAAGTGCCGGAAATAGAATTTCCGCCCATACCGGCATATAATATTCCCTTAGGAACTCTGATTCCGGAAAAAATAGATGGCCTGATCGTTTGCGAAAAAGGAATTTCGGTGACCAATATTGTAAATGGTACTACAAGATTACAACCGGTGGTTCTACTGACAGGACAAGCCGCAGGTGTGCTGGCGGCAAGTGTGGCAGTGCTGCCAAAGAAAAAGAATACAGAAGTGAGACAAATGAGTGTAAGATGGGTACAGGAAAAATTATTAAAAGCAAAAGCATATCTGCTTCCATTTACTGATGTTAAGCCAGATCATCCTTATTGGGAGCAAATACAAAAAATTGGAGTTACCGGAATCTTAAAAGGCACGGGTAAGCCTGAAGGATGGTCAAACAAAATGTTCTTTTACCCGGATAGTACAATTGATATTATTGAACTGGAAAATAATATTGTCGAATATTTACCAACGTATCAAAAGCAGGGTGATCGTTTAGTGTCTAAAAACAGGCAACTAACTATTGGCGGGATGATCAAGGTTTTTCAGGGTATTCATAAAGCAATCAGTTATTCTTATTCAAGATACCCGGCAGTAGTTGACGAGGTTTTCCGTTCAGATAATTTCGAAGGTATCTGGAACAACATTGGGTTAAAAAATTATCAGTCCGAAAGGCTGATCAGGCGATATGAATTTTGTGCCGTACTTGATTCCTTGCTGAATCCATTTATGATCACGGGGAAATTTATAAATATTGAAGGTAAATAATAATGAAGCGATTTTATTTTAGTAGTATTCTTTTGATTTGCTGGTCTGTAACATTCTCGCAACACTCAGCAAAGGATTGGCAGCTCGCCATCCAGACATGGACCTTTCACAAATACAGTTTTTTGGAATCGGTAGATAAAGCGGATAGTCTTGGTGTCAGGGAACTGGAAGTATATCCCGGCCAGAAAGTGGGTAGAGAGATACCCGGTGTGTTTAGTTTTACATTGGATAAGGATGCCCGGGATAAGCTGAAGCAATACCTGCATTATAAAAAGATCAGGGTAGTGGCATTGGGTGTAATCGATAAATACTATTACAATAAGGATAACCTGGAAAAATTCTTTGAGTTTGCCAGGTATATGAACATTCCTTTCATCACAGCAGAACCGGAATGGGAAGACCTGGATGAATTCAACCGTTTGGCTGCAAAGTATAAAGTGAAAGTGGCTTTGCATTGCCACCCTAAACCATCCAGTCATTACTGGCATCCTGATTCAACGGTGAAAGCAATGAAGGGCAGAAAGAATATTGGCGCATGGCCGGATATCGGCCATTGGGCAAGGAACGGAGTTGATATACAACAAGCATTGACAAAAGTGAAAACTAAATTATGGGGTCTGCACCTGAAAGATGTGGAGGTATTCGATAGTGTGAAGGCTTCGGATGTGTTATTCGGAAAGGGAATTTGTGATATTCCTTCAGTGATGATACAATTGCAGAGAATGAATTTCAAAGGAGTGCTTTCCATGGAATACGAAGCGAACGAGGATAGTAATATGGACGATATGCGTTACAACAAGAGCTTTATCGATAGTTTATTAAGACAACTTTTTCATAAGCTGCAACTCAAACAATAAACCTCTTTTATCTTTTTTAAGCAGATCGACTATGAAAAACAGGAGAGAATTTTTGAAACAGTTTGCTGCAGCATCATTAGCTGCGCCGCTGGCTACTTATGCTGCCATCAGCAATGAAGAGATAGAAAAGCGTATTATTCTGTACGAAAAAAAATATTCCTCCTATGATGATATAAAGGTTGCCATTATCGGCTTTGGTATTATGGGAAGCCGTAACGCAAAGACAATTTTACAAATACCGGGAATAAAACTAAAAGCAGTCTGTGACCTGTACAAAGGCCGCCTGGAAAGGGCAAAGGAGTTATACGGCAATGATCTGTTCGTTACACAGTCATACCAGGATGTATTGGACAGAAGTGATATTGATGCCGTCATCATTTGTACCAGTGATCAATGGCATGATAAAATTTCCATTGATGCTATGCGAAAAAGGAAGGCGGTGTATTGCGAAAAACCGATGGTGCACCAGATGAACCAGGGTTGGGAAGTAATAAATGTACAAAAACTAACAGGTGTAGTGCTTCAGGTAGGCAGTCAAAGAGTAAGCAGCATTGCGTATGCAGAAGCGAAAAAATTTTACAAAGCCGGTGAGATTGGGCAACTGAATTGCATCGAAGCGTCTTTTGACCGGCATACGGCCCTTGGTGCATGGCAATACACTATGCCGCCTGATGCTTCGGCTGATACTGTAGCATGGAAAAAATATTTTAAGACTTCCTCCAACCTGCCTTTTGATGCCAAACGTTTTTTCTGGTGGCGCAATTATAAAGAATATGGAACAGGAGTGGCGGGTGACCTGTTTGTTCACCTGTTATCAGGTATTCATTTTCTAACTGATTCAAGAGGTCCGTCAAGAATCTTTGCTACAGGCGATCTTAGTTACTGGAAAGATGGCCGTAATGTACCCGATGTGATGACGGGTGTAATGGAATACACAGCCACCAAAGAACATCCGGCTTTCCAGGTATTATTGAAAGTAAACCTGGCCAGTGGTGCTGAAAAAGTAGAAAGCGGGAAAGTAAAATTTTATGGTACGGAAGGTGTGATTGATTTTGGATGGAATGATTTTACGATATACCGCAACAAGTTTACTTCCTTCCCTAATATCGGCGGATGGGATGCACTGGATACTTACCCGGAGGCGATGCAGCGGGAGATCATGAGAAGTTATAAACAAAAATACCCGCAGTCGGAAGGGTTGCAGGCAGATGCCAAACCCATACGGTTTATGGCGCCGGAAGGATATGATGACCGCTTCGATCATTTTGTCAACTTCTTTGAATCGGTAAGGAATGGGAAACCGGTGGTAGAAGATGCCAGCTTTGGCTTCCGTGCTGCTGCACCTTGTTTGGCTTGTAATGAAAGTTATTTTCAAAAGAAGGTTATTAACTGGGACCCGGTGAAGATGAAGTTAGCGTCACCCTGAGTTTATCGAAGGGTGGTTATCGATATTTAATCCGGCTTCGACAAGCTCAGCCTGACAACATATCTTTGCCCCATGCCAGAACAACTGTTTTCTTACCAGCAATTATTTGAGTTTGCAAAAAATGTTTTTCAAAAGATAGGCTGTTCGCCTGAGCATGCCGGTACAGCTGCTAAAACCTTACTGTCTGCTGATCTTCGCGGAATAGATTCACATGGTATTGCCCGCCTCAGCGGGTATGTAAGATTATGGGAAGTAAAAAGAGTCAATGCAACACCTGATATCAAGATCATACATGAAACACCTTCCACAGCGGTTGTGGATGGAGACAGCGGATTAGGACTGGTTGTTGCTCCTTTTGCGATGCAGGTCGCTATTGAAAAGGCAAAACAGGTAGGTACCGGATGGGTGAGTGTACAAAACAGTAATCATTTTGGCATAGCCGGTTATCATGCGATGATGGCACTGGAGCATGATATGATCGGGATGGCGATGACCAATGCCAGTCCCCTGGTAGCACCTACTTTTTCTATTGACAAAATGTTGGGCACTAATCCCATTTCTGTGGCTGCACCTGCCGGAAAAGAACCGGCATTTGTTGCTGATCTTGCTACCACTACTGCGGCCAATGGCAAGCTGGAAATTTTACAAAGAAAAAATGCAGATACGCCGATGGGCTGGGTACAGGATGCGGAGGGAAATCCATCCATGGATGCAAATATTTTAAAGAAAGGCGGAGCATTACTGCCGCTGGGTGGCGACAGGGAGCATGGTTCTCACAAAGGCTATGCCTTGGGTGCTATTGTTGATATTTTTTCAGCCTTGCTGAGCGGAGCAAACTATGCACCGTGGGTACCGCCGTTTCCTGCTTATGTGCCTATGCCGGCACAACAACCGGGCAAAGGAATCGGTCATTTTCTCGGCGCTATGCGGATTGATGCCTTCAGGCCGGCTGAGGATTTTAAAAAAGACATGGATCACTGGATACAGGGATTCCGGAAATGCAGAACTATTCCGGGAGAAGAAAAAGTGCTGGTGCCGGGTGATCCGGAGAGGGAGTTTGAAG
>CAYPBW010000024.1:0-15425 GCA_964409055.1 uncultured Chitinophaga sp.
ACCACTTTATTATACATCTTGTTGAAGTTGAAACGCATGTTCCAGGTAAGATCTGATTTCTTCAAGATGTCATAATCAATTGCAATTTCAATACCTCTGTTTCGAGTACTGGCAGCATTCTGGGTGTTTAATACATAGCTGGTTCCATAGCTAAGCCTCATATTCTGAACAATCTGTCCTTTGTTCAAAGTATTATAATAAGTGAAATCCAGATTAAGTCTGCTTCTGAATAATCTTAATTCAGTACCCAGTTCATAAGTGCTTTGTCTCTCGGGTCCAAGATCCGGACTGTTATTTAAGAAGCCAAAAGAGAAACCTCCGCCACTGGCAAAGTTGTTTACAAATGTTGATTGTGTTGAATATGGAGAATTTAATCGGGCTGTACCAGCCAGTGATGTACGCAATTTCCAGTAGCTCACCAGGTTGTTTTTCTTAAGCGCTGGAATCATATCACTCATGATGATACTCAAGCTACCACCGGGATAGTTATACTTTCTGTTCTGTTTAGGAACAGTAGAAGCTTCTTCGAAACGGTGCGTATAGCTAAGGAAGATGTAGTTTCTGAAGCTAACCGCAAATTCTCCAAAATAGGCCATTTGCCTTAAAACCTGTTTATTGTATTCCCCAAAAGCATTTCTTAACAAACGCAGTCTTGTGTTAGGTCTTGTTACAGTACTATCCATGTAGTTGCCCATCAACTGTTGTAAATCACGGTCAGTAATTACAACCTGTGGACCAGTAGGGTTACCGTTTGCATCTCTTGGAGCCCTGAGCATTTGACCTGCTGCATTCGTATTGTCTACGATATTTGTGCCTGAAACAGCCCACATCCTTGTCTCATAATCCTGCCACATGGTACCTACCATCAGGCGAAGATTAAGATCTTTACCGATTGTTTTCTTAAATGTAGATGTTATGGTATGGTTATAGCCAATGTATTTCCTCCAGTAATTATCCAGCGATCCGCCTGAAGCAGCCGTTACATAGAATGACTGGGGATGATAGAACCAGTAGCCAAAAAGATCATATGTATCATAACCAAAACGACCTGAAAGACTCCACCACTTGGTAGGATTGATATTGATTCCTAAAGTGGCAGTTTTACGTTCAGTTTCATCATAAGCCCTGTTCTTTTTTACATTAAACAGCGGATTATCATATTCACCGTTGGCACTTGTTGCTGCAAAAAGGTCAAGTTTATCGCCTGTAGTCAGGTCTTCATAATTCCTTATATCATTATTATCAGGCCACACCAACAAGCTTAGCAGGTAACCACCGGCGCTGCGCAGTACTTTATTGTTTTCTGATTTGATATAGGCGATAGAAGGGTTGATCTCAATTTTATCTTTCCAGAATTTGGTGGTATTGGTAAGACGGAGGTTAAATCTTCTGAAATTGTTTTCAGGTACCACACCATTCTGGTCAAAAAATGTTCCTGAAAAACGGAAGAGAGATTTCTTAATGCCGAAATCTACGCCAAGGTTATGTGTTTGCGCAAAACCAGTTTCGAAGAATTGGTTCTTATTATCAAATAACTGTGTGCCCGGAGCCCATTGTGGTCCAAAGTAGGCAAATACATTTGAATTAAGGCCATTATTACCATTGGCGTATGTATTGATAGTTTCCGGCCAGCGGGTTACTTTCTGGAAGCGGAAACTGTTGTCATATTGTATACCCAGTTTATTTGTTTTAGCCCTTTTTGTAGTAATTACGATGGCACCGGAACTGGCCTGGCTGCCATAAAGGGCAGTAGCTTCAGGGCCCTTCAGTACGGTGATTGTCTCAATGTCATTAGGATTGATATCGGCGATCCTGTTCTGGTAGTCGTTATTCCGGTTAGGACGGTCAGAAGCAAGCCCAATACCACTACCGCCACTTGATGTTTCATTAATAGTAGAGTTGTCAAGAATTACCCCATCCACTACATAGAGTGGCTGGTTACTTAATGAAAGCGAGTTGAAACCTCTTAATACAACTGATGAGGAGGCTCCGGCTACACCTGATGTCTGATCAAGTGTTAAACCAGCTACACGGCCCTGCAAACTGTTCAGGAAGTTTTCCCTTTGTGTTTCCTGCACATCACTTCCGCTAACTTTTTGAACGGAATAACCCAATTCTCTTGGATTACGTTTGATATCCATCGCAGTTACCACGACTTCACCCATGGTATTATCAGCAGTTTTTAAGCTGATACCTAAGCTTTCGCCGCTTCCGGGTTTAATTTCTTCAGTCTGATAACCCACATAGGTAAACTGAAGTGTTTCACCGGGACCCACTTTAATGGAGAATTTTCCATTAGCGTCCGTTTGGGTGATCTTACGGGTGCCTTTTACCCTAACCGTAACACCTGCAAGCGGTGTCTTATTGTCCTCTGAAATGATCGTACCGGTGATCGTTCTTTCCTGCGCCATCACAGCGGAGGGCAGTAAAAGCAGCGTCAGCGATAACACAAAGAACAATTGGAGAATTTTTCTCATAGCTGTTTTTTTTAGATATAATAAATAAGCAGTTCCATTTTTATCATGCCACTTTTACCCCGGCATTGATATAGGGTTTTAATAAAGGATCGTCCGGCGACAGTTCCGTTATCAGCATATCTATCTCATTCAGTCCGCAAACCTTAATCGGCTGCACCGAATTGATTTTTTCAGAAATGGTCAGGCAAACCACCTTTTTAGAAGACTCTATCATGGCCTTCTTTAGCTGCACCACCTCCCAGTCATTATCGGTAATTCCCTGCTCTGTATCTATGGCATTGGTGCCGAGAAAGCATATATCCGCTTTAACCTGTTTTATTTTGGCAATAGCCTCAGAACCAACAGTTATTTTAGAATTTTTTGAAATTCTGTCTCCAATCATTATTACCTCAATATTGGGATGGTGCATGTATTCCAGTATAGCAGGTATACTGCCCGAAATAAAGGTTGCCTTTAGTTGGGGCGGCAGGGACCTGGCCATTTCAAGAATAGTGGTGCCTCCACTGGTCAGTACAAACATGCCATTACCAATGAGCCCGATGGCTTTTTGGGCAATAGTTCTTTTTTGATTTTGTGAATAAACACCGTTAGTAGAAAAATGTACCTGGTTGAACGAATGGGAGAGGGCTCCGCCGTGTACTTTGATGATTTTTCCTTCATCGGCCAGTTCCTGTAAATCCCGGCGGATCGTATCTTCTGACACATTGATTTCGGTACAAAGTGTAGAGGATAAAACCTTATTATGAAGGTTTACCTGGTGAAGAATATAGGCTTGCCTTTCCTTCTTAAGCATTCGTTAGTTTTGATGGCTAAATATAAATCAAATTCCTGCACAAAAACGCAAAAACCAGAAAAATTTTGCAGATGTGGAAATCTGGGGGAAACCGAAAACTGCATAAAAAAAGCTCATGCGGATTACACAATGAGCTTTTTTAAAAAATAATTCAATTCTTATTTTCCGAAAGTAAACCTGGCTGTAAAGCCAATAGCCGCTGGTTCAAAATTAATATCGGTTACTATATTCAGTTCCGGTTTCCAGTCAAGTGAAAGGTTAAGAGGGATATTATTGAATTTATAATCAAGTCCGATTACACCCTGTGCCCCAAAATTGGGATCGGTTGTTGTTTTTTGGGTAGTGGTATTTACTTTCTTCAAAAATCCAATGTAAGCGCCGCCGCCATAATACCATGTAAGGCCGGATGCGGTCATGGGTTGGTGCAACTCCATAAGAGCGCCGATTGCCAACGGATCACCAAATGAGAGTAATCCTTCAATGGCCATTTTATCATTTATAAAATGCTTCACTGAAACAGAATTGTTGATCATAGCATTGGAACTGCTGAGTCGCACACCCAGGGCTGTTTTATACCCGGAATTTTGTGCATTGACTGCACCGGCAGTAAGTATACTGCCGGTAAGGAGTATTACATAGAAGAGTTTTTTCATGGCGATTTGTTTAGTCCTTTAGTGAACGAAAAATGGTGCCAACAAAGTCTAAATAAAATGCAAAATTGAATATAGCAGCAGCGGGCAGGCTTATTCATTCTTCTGTATTTTCGCTGCTTATGACAACGGCGATCATATTTATCTTCATTCTGGGATACCTGGGAATTGCATTTGAACACAAGCTTCAGATCAATAAAGCCGCTACCGCCATGGTAACCGGTGTATTATGCTGGACGGTATACATACTATTTGCTGATAATACGGAGACAGTCAATGAACAGTTGAGTCATCACCTGGGCAACCTGTCGCAAATTTTATTTTTCCTGTTGGGTGCTATGACCATTGTGGAACTGATCGATGTTCATGACGGTTTTGAGGTTATTACCCGGCGGATAACTACCACTGATAAGAGGAAGATACTCTGGGTGGTGGCCATCATTACTTTTTTTCTTTCGGCACTTCTCGACAATCTTACGACGACAATTGTAATGGTATCATTGGTCAGGAAGCTGGTAGCTGATAAGAACGACCGATGGATGCTGGCCGGCATGATCGTTATCGCTGCCAATGCCGGTGGCGCCTGGTCGCCAATTGGGGATGTAACCACTACTATGCTTTGGATTGGTAACCAGATATCTGCTGTCAATGTCATTGTAAAGCTGATCATACCCAGCCTTGTTTGTCTTTTTGTTCCCTTAATTTTCATGCGCAGGTTCTTTAAAGGGAAAATACAAGCCCCTAAACGTAATTATGAGTATGGCGGAGCTACCCGAAGTACAAAAAAGGAAAGAAGCATTGTTTTCTTCACTGGTCTTGCCTTTCTGCTTTTTGTTCCGGTGTTTAAAACAATCACTCATTTACCTCCGTTTATGGGGATTCTTATAGGCCTGGGGCTGATGTGGATGATCACAGAAAATATTCATAGCGGAAAAGATGAGGAAGACCGGAAAAATTTTACCGTAGCCTATGCACTGAGAAAAATCGACGCACCGAGTATTTTGTTTTTCCTGGGCATATTGCTGGCCATTTCTGCATTGGAATCCACCCATCAACTGGAACTGGCTGCAGGGTGGATGGATACAAACATCAGGAATGAAAACCTGATTGTCGGCAGCATTGGACTGTTATCGTCAGTAGTAGATAATGTGCCGCTGGTTGCCGCTGCACAGGGAATGTATGGGCTTGATGTATACCCGACGGATGCATATTTCTGGGAGTTCCTGGCTTATTGTTCGGGAACTGGAGGAAGCATACTGATCATTGGTTCTGCAGCAGGAGTGGCAGCTATGGGTATTGAGAAGATCGATTTTATCTGGTATTTAAAGAGAATAGGGTGGCTGGCACTGCTTGGGTACATCGCAGGAGCTATTACCTATATTTTGCAGCATCAGCTTTTCAGCTTGTGACCTCACTCAAACAATTCGTATTTCGATTTAGGCCTCCTTGCATCCAGCCAGCGAAAATCAGGTAATCGCATTTCTTTAGGATCTTTTTGCCGGATTGGCCATATGGTTCCTGTTACACTGCTTCTGAACACTACTTTTTGCAATGCTTCATTTCCAAAATAAATATCGATAATGTCGCATTTTGATTCGTTAATACCGGTGTAGGAACTGTCCTCGTCCTGCAAATAATAAATACATTCTGCATACCCGGCAGCTCGTACTGAGTCAATCGTTCCATCTCTAAAATAAGCATCCATCCGGCTTGATTTGATCTGGTTATATACTTCCGGATCGGTTTGGCTTACAAGAAAACTATTTTCAAATACTTTTACCCGGTCTGCTTTTTTATTCTTAGTGAATATCAGCACTGTGTCGCCGGTAATCTGGCTTTCTTTTGACCAAAGTACAGGGTCATCATATAGCCGGAAAGTGGAATCCTTAAATGAATAAAAAAGGCTGTCGCAGACGGCCTGCATAGAATCAGCAAAGATTCGTACATGCCTGTACGCTTCAAAATACCTGTTGGTACTGTCTTTTGCATTATTGACTGTAACAATCTTCGTTCCTTTCACTGTATCCTTTACTACGGAATCTTTTTTTCCGTACAGGTCTGTTAATCTTGCCGAAAATAATGTGTCCGCAGTTACATAAATGGAATCATTATCCTGCTTAATGATCATTAAAGGTTTTCGTGTCGCCAGCAACCGGTCATTCTTATTGTCCCTGAACACCTCACCAGCTAATATAGTGGTCCCCTGTGCGGAGTCTACGATAATAACATTGCCAATAGCCTGGGAAGTGCCTGCACTGTCATCAAAAGCAATACGATTGGCTATAATCGTTGTTTTACCATCCTGAATAACCGGACGCTGCCCAAATTCTGCTTTACCAGTTGCAATATTGTAATAACCTTCTTTGGTTTTTATCGTTCGTCCGCTGCTATCCTTTATAAAGGTCTCCGCGATGAAACGGGTGGTTTGCGATTCAGTATTATACAACAATGAATCGGTTTCGATATAATAAGCAGGATCTTTTAGCTTAACGTTCTTTTTGAAATAAACATCCCGTAAACCGGCATAATAGTAGCCTTCCTGGCTGGTTAAGACAGTTTTTTTATTGATGACTTTTCCGCCATGTGTGTAAATGCCGATATCAGTAGTCATATCATATTCCAGGTCAGGTGTGGTCAGGCTTCCTTTCCCGTCTGTTAAGCGAACCCCACCATCGAGATAGGCAATTCGCTTATTCATCAGGTAACGCAGGTGGCTGGAATAAATATGTGCGGTGTCAGAGTCATTGATATGTACGTTGCCCCAGGCCTCGAATGTCTTTGTATTATTATTAATAACACAACTGTCACAATAGAAGTAAGAAGTTCCCTGCTTCAATTTTACATTACCGGCCAGTATCTGCAGTTGGGTAGAATCATTTACTTTTCTGAACTCCAGTTTTCTTACACCTGGTAAAATTTCAACAAGCAGTAAGCTATCGGTAGCCGGTGAAGTAACAGGTTGGGGGGAAGAGATGACTTGTGTCCATGTCAAAGTACTGAGCAAAAGCCCGGTAATCAGTAAAACAAAAGAAAAAATTCTTTGCATGGAAAAACTACTTCGGTATGCTGTCTTTAACGGATGGCGAAGTTAGAGCACCGCCTTTGTCTTTCCGGCCAAAAATGGAGAAATTAACGTAGCGTTTAGGATGTGCCCGCATATCGTCCATTAATATTTCAGCGCTTAATATCGCATCGGTGATCTTTTTATAAAGAGTCCTGTCGTTCATCAATGCGCCTAATGTACCCTCATTACTGTTCAACTTCGCAGCTACTGCCCTGAGATTACTGATCATAGAATTCAATGAGTCAAGCGTAGGCTGAATTTCAAGGGCAGCTAATTTCTCAGATGCTTTTTTGGCGTTTCCGATAGTAGCTGTTATGTCTTCTGTATTATTCTTGAGGCTTTGAGAGATAGCCTCTGCATTATTCAATGTTTTAGCCAGGGAACCGGATTGATTATCGAGTAAACCATTTAAAGCACTGCTGGCCCGGTTCAGATTAGCCAGGGTTTGCTGCAGGTTGTTTTTGGCTTCGCTGTTTAATATACCGTTTACACTTCCTAACACAGTATTGAGAGTATCAAGTGTGTTTCTGACTTTGGTAAGGGTAGGGGTGAGTTGTGCCTTTACATCATCAAGAATACCTACATCTAATTTTGATTTCAAGGTATCACCTGGTTTCAAGAACTCAACTGATTCGCCTTTTTCAATATTTATATACCATGACCCTACCAACGGTGATGTGATAATCGCTTTGGAATCTTTGGGTATGTTTACGTCTTCAGTGAGGTTGATAGTGGCTACAATCTCATCCAGGTTGGCATCTTTCTTATTCAGGCTGTAAACGGTGCCTATCACAAAGCCATTTACTTTTACTTCATTGGAACGGGAGAGCCCACCCAGATCATTAAACACAGCATAGATTTTTTTTGACTTTTTAAACAGGTCTTTCCCTTTCAGGAAATTAAAACCCAGTATCAAAACAGTAAGGGCTGAGATAGTAAGTATGCCGACTTTTGTTTCGTTGCTTATTTTCATCAGGTTGTGTTTGTTAGCCAGTAAGCAAAGCAAAGATGCCAAATTAGCCAATTATTTACAAACGATATACACAACTTACGCCAACAAAAAAGAGGATGAAAATGCATCCTCTTTTGCCTGGTATTTTTTATTACTTACTTATTCGTTGTTTTTCCATTTTGTCCACCATTTCCAGGAATTCCCTGTTGTCCCTGTTCAGACCAGCGGATTGAGGGTTGCCGTCATCTTTCTTTTCTTCTTTCTCTTTATCGTTATCCTGCTTGTCTTCCAGCCATTTTACATATTTCCTCAGCGCTTTAACAATACAATCTGCTATTTCGGTTTGTCCTTCCTGGCTGTTCAGGTATTTTTCTTCTTCGGGGTTAGAAATAAAACCTGTTTCCACCAATACACTCGGCATTGCAGTAGCCTGAAGCACCCATATACCTACGCCTCTTTGCTTTACATCCCTGTCAACACGGCCAACTTTGGCAAATTCATCCTGCACATAACCTGCAAGAGTGGCGCTGCGTTTAAAATATTGTTTTGTTTTCAGTAATGAAACTGCCACTGCCTCCGGGGAGTTGGGATCGAAATTGGGACCATAATTCTTTTCAAAATCCTTTTCCATGTAGATATAAGAGTTCTCCCTGACAGCGAGTTCTTTTTCTTCTGACTTATGTGCTCCCCAGATATAGGTTTCTGTTCCCTTGGCATTACTCGGCACTGTATAATACCGGTATTGCGGAACCTGTTTGGTTTTCTTTTTACGATTCTTTCCTTTCCCCGTGTAATAGGTAACCGTTTTGTACCCGGTAATTTCTGACATTCTCTTTGCTGGTGCAGAATTCACATGAATACATAGAAACAGGTCACCTTTGTTTTCATTGGCAAAATTTGCCCTTGAATGAAGGGCAGGATATGTGTCAGTAGTCCGGGTATAGAGCAACTTAATGTCTGGAAATTCCTTTTCTATCATTTTGCCCAATTTGAGGGAAATATCAAGGCAAATATCTTTTTCATAAGAGTAAACGCCATGTGCTCCGGCATCACTTCCGCCATGGCCGGGATCTATAACAATCGTATTGATCACCTTTTGCCTGCCTCGTTTTTTATCCTCCTTATTGGAAAAGGAGAATACGGTCACACCTAATGAAACAATGAGAAAAAATACCAGGGTTCGTTTAATCATGGTTTTTCGGTTTGAGTTTTTCCACAATATTCACAAATTGTTTAGGCCTAAGTATCAAAGTCCTATGGATAATGATTTACATTTGCTTCCTTGCGATGGAGCATTCGTACAAATTTAGGTCAAAATATTTTTTAACCGGGATATTAACTGCTATTATGTTTTTCACTCAAACGTGGAAAACAATGGCTTATGCGGACTCATCGTCATACTTTTACAAGCCTTTAACAGACACAACAAGACCCGTCACTCCTGCGGACTCCGGCCGAAAAATTTTATCGTTAGTTACTGACACAACCAGATTACCGGGAATTGATACAAGCCTGAAGCCAAAGACAGATACATTTTCTCTTAAACTTTCAAAAGATTCACTGGAAGCCCCCCTGAAGTATGAAGCGGCAGACTCTGCTGTTGTATTGATTCAGGATAAAAAAATCATTCTTTACGGGAAGACAAAAACGGAATACAAGGATATAACACTAACTGCGCCCAAAGTAGAAGTGGACCAGGTTACACAGATCGTAACAGCCGTGAATGCAAAGGACAGTACAGGTACTGTAACAGAAACGGCTCATTTCAAAAGCGGAGAAAGTGAGTTTACCAGCGATACTATCCGCTACAATTTCAAAACACAAGTTGGTCTTACAAAAAATACCTACACCCAACAAGGTGAATTCTTAGTTATTGGTGAGGTGGCAAAAAAAGTAAGTGAGAACACCACCTTTATCAAAAGAGCAAGGTTTACTACCTGCTTGCTCGATGATCCGCATTTTGCCTTTGTAACTCCTCAAATGAAAGTGATCAATCAAAAACTGGCTGTATCCGGCCCGGCCCATCCGGAATTTGAGGGTGTGCCTGTTCCTATTTACCTGCCATTTGGTTTTTATCCGCTAAGCCAGGGGAGACATTCAGGTCTCTTGCCGCCAAGATTTGCGACTAACGAACAATTTGGTCTGGGATTAGAAGGATTAGGTTATTACAAAGTGATTAGCGATTACTGGGATGTAAAAGTTTACGGAAACATTTACTCTTATGGCGGCTGGTCAGCCAATGTAAATCCTTCATACCGGAAAAGATACCGCTATAACGGAGCATTCAATCTTAGTGTTCAATCCACCCGATTTAATTTTAAAGGTGATCCTGACTTTTTAAAGAACAAAAGCTATATGGTCAACTGGACACACTCCGTTGACAGCCGTGCCCGTCCCGGAACAACTTTCTCTGCCAGTGTAAATGCCGGCTCTACAAAATTCAATCAGTTGGTGCCAAACAATGTGCAGCTGAACTTTCAGAACCAGATGAGTTCATCCATTGCTTATTCGAAATCATGGGCGGGAAAACCTTATAACCTGACAATAAGCGCCAATCACAACCAGAACAACAGGACAAGGCTAATCAACATCAGTTTGCCGGATGCGGGATTTGCCGTGAACACATTATATCCATTACAGAAGAAGAATGCAGCCGGCACAGCAAAATGGTATGAAAAATTGGGTATTGCTTACAATGGCAACTTCAGAAACCAGGTTTCATTTTATGACACTGCATTTAAGCTGAAGAACCTGATTGATACGTTACAATGGGGTGCACAGCATAGTTTCCCGGTTACGCTGGCATTACCTCCGATATTAGGCGGTGCAGTGATCGTTTCACCCGGATTCTCTTATTCGCAGGTTTGGATCGCTCAAAAATTCAGGCGCAGATGGAATTCAGCTACGCAAAAAGTGGATACCTCTATCACCAAAGGTTTTTTTATGGATCACCAGGCTCAGTTTTCGTTGAGCTTTAATACTGCCATATTCGGAACCTACCAGTTCAAAAAGTCGAGGATCGTAGCCATTCGCCATGTGATAAGACCTACTTTCAGTCTGAACTATAAGCCTGATCTTTCGAAAAAGTTTTATTACACAGATACGGTTGCAACAGGAGTCACACAGCGATTTAGTGTTTTTGAAGGAGCCCTGTATGCTGGTTATGGAGAGGGAAAGACAGGTGGTATCGGTTTTCAACTGGACAATAACCTCGAAATGAAAATGCGGTCAAAAAAGGATACCGGCGAAAATGCAATCAAGAAAGTTAAGCTGATCGATGGTTATGGTTTCTCATCAGGGTATAATTTTCTCAGAGATTCTTTAAAGCTGGATGCTTTTAATATTTACCTGCGGTCAACTTTATTTGATAAAATACAAATCAATGCACAAACCGTATTGGATCCTTACCAAACGGATAAATTTGGCCGAAATATAAACAAGTATGCCTGGCAAGGTGGCAAGTTCAAGTTGGGCAGGCTTACCTATGGAAGTGTGTCTGTAAACACAAGCTTCAAGAGCAAGCCCAAAGACCCTAAAAAAGATGAGTTGCGAAAAAAGCAACAAGAGGAATTATTAAGTGATCCATCGCTTGCCGGCGATCAGCGAAGATTATTGGATTATATGCAGCAAAATCCCGGTGATTTTGTTGATTTTAATATTCCCTGGCAGGTTACATTGGGTTATTCTATTTCCTTCACCACCAGGCTGAGCGCTGACCTGGTCAATTTTGAAAAGGATTTTTCATCAGGTCTTAACTTTAGCGGAAGCTTTAATCTTACTCCCAAATGGAATTTCTCCGCACAGGGCAATTATGATTTTGATACCAAAGAAATGCAAACTTTTTCTATGAGCATTAACAGGGAGATGCACTGCTGGCAAATGTCGATCAACGTTACACCCATCGGACTTTATCGTTCTTTTAGCTTCTCTATCAGTCCAAAAGCTGCAGTGTTGCAGGATCTCCGTATCAACCGTAGCAGGTTCTTTACCAACTTCTAATGCTGATGTTCCAGGTAGTATTTTTTCATGATTGTAAATACTTCTTCACGAAGTCCTTCAGTTGTTTTGTTTTCAGCTGATACAGGTGGCAGAAAGTGCATTTCCAGTTTATGCGGCAGGAAATAAAAACTCTTGTGCACAGGTACGGCCTTTCTTGTGTTTAGGATTATGGCAGGAATGATGTCTGTACTTGTATCCGTTGCCAGTTTGAAAGCACCGTCATAAAATTTTTTTAATGGTTCGTTGGTACGGTTGCGGGTGCCCTCCGGGTAAATACACATATGCATTCCTTTCTTTAATACCAGTTTCATTTTCTCAAAACTGTCTTTGCGGCTCTTTTCGCTTTTTCTGTCAACCAGGACAGCGCCTTTCATATAGTAAAAACCAAACAGAGGTACTTTGGTAAACGATGTTTTAGCAATTGTTTTATTGGCCCCGGGTATAAACGGAGAAGAAAGCGGAACATCCATCAACGAATTATGATTGCAGGTAATAATATAGGTTTTGCCCTCCTGGAAATATTCACGGCCCTTGATCTTTACCGGGCAGCCTACCAGTCTCAGCCAGATGCTCATCCAAAGCCGTGCTATATCAATAAATATTTTTTGCCCTTTTGGCTCAGGGAGCAACCAGGTGATCATGGATGGGATGTAGAAGATCAGGAAAGTAATAATGAAGCTGATGATGCCCCAAAATGCCCAAAATCTTCCGATTATATCTTTTAGCAGTTTCATACTTTCTGAGTTTGATTTATAATTTCCAGTCTACAGGATCAATTCCCTTGCTGATGAGCCATTCATTGGCTTTGGAAAAGTGCCTGCATCCGAGGAAGCCTGCATGAGCCGATAACGGTGATGGATGAGCCGCTTTCAGTACCAGGTGTTTTGTTTCGTCAATCAATACTTTTTTTTCCTGGGCAAATTTCCCCCAAAGCATAAAAACAACATGGGCCTTTAAATCCGAAATCCTGCGGATCACTGTATCGGTGAATGTAGCCCACCCGATTTTAGCATGGCTCATAGGTTCACCGGCCCTTACGGTAAGTGAAGCATTTAATAAGAAAACCCCTTGTTGTGCCCAATGGATAAGGTTACCATGATTGGGTATTTCAACACCAATGTCATCATGCAGTTCCTTAAAAATATTGATCAGGGAGGGAGGGGGAGCTACCCCATTTTGCACTGAAAAGCAAAGTCCGTGAGCCTGGCCGGGCCCATGATAAGGATCTTGTCCTAATATTACCACCTTTACATGATCAACTGGGGTTGTATTAAAAGCATTGAAGATATAGGGTCCGGGAGGATAAATGACTTTACCCTGTGATTTTTCCGTTTTAATATGCATTACTACCTGCTGAAAATAGGGCTTTGAAAACTCATCTTTTAATACTTCCTTCCAGGAGGATTCGATCTTTACATCCATTTCATTTATCCTTTGGCTGCAAGCTAAAAAAAATTATCTTTGCCGCTCTTTAAAAGGTCCGGTAGCTCAGCTGAATAGAGCAACTGCCTTCTAAGCAGTAGGTCACAGGTTTGAATCCTGTCCGGATCACCAACAAAAAAGCCTCTCGGATGAGAGGCTTTTTTACTTAGAATTTATTGATTAGTCTCTTTGGAATTTTGACAACAGGCGCAGAATTTCCAGGTAAAGCCATACAACTGTAACCATTAATCCAAAAGCACTATACCATTCCATGTATTTTGGTGCTCTCATTTCTACTCCTTTTTCAACGGTATCAAAATTCAGCAGCAGGTTAAATGAAGCCAGAATGACCATTAGTATAGAAAATCCAATACTAATAGGTGTGGCAGAGTTGGTGAAATTATAAGCAATGGCAGTACCGCCTATTGCATAAGTAAGCCACTGTATAAGGTAAAATATTGCAACTGCCGAGGTGGCCACTACAATAACTGTTCTTAATTTGCTGGTGACTTTTATAATCTTGTAACGGTAAATCAGGAACATGATCAGGGTTACTAATAAGGTAAGTGCAACAGCCTGCATGGGCAATCCCGGGTAGGCATAATCATATATGGCAGAAATTGATCCTACAAACAATCCTTCTAATATTGCATAAGCAGGTGCAAGGAAGCTGGCCCATTTCATTTTAAACGCCATTACCAATGCAAGTGCTAAACCTCCGAAAACACCAATCATCATCAGCGGTTTTGGATCACTGCCTTTGTAAAACTGGCTCCATGCAAAAAGGGTAGAGCCAATCATCAGCATGATCATTACTCCAAACTTATTCATCGTTCCCTTGAGGGTCATTTCTTCGCCGGTACTGATGCCTTCCAGAATTGTTCCCTGGTAAGTCTTTTCCTGCATTACAGGATTGCTCGATTTGAATATCGACATAGTTTAAAAGTTTTTGTAACAATAAATTTAAGGAGAAACAATGAACAAATCAGTATTGCCATCTTACAAAAGCTTCCATGGCGGCATAATGCGTTAATCCAAGATCAGCATAAAGATTGGCGGTGCCGGCATTTCTTTCTTCAGCTCTTTGCCAGAATTCCCTTGAATCGCTGCCCTGGAAAGGAACCATGTCTTTCTGTGACTGGTGAATAAAAATGCCGAAACGCTTTTTTAATACCTGGTCAGGGCTCATAGGTATAGCCATTTCAATTTCTTCAATATTCCATTCCTGCCAGGCGCCTTTGTATAACCATAGCCAGCAGTCGTTGATCCACTCATAATTTGCCGAACCTTCTGCTTCTTTTTTAATCCGCTTTAATGCTTCGACTACCACATTAAAACAAACGATATGTGTGCCATGCGGGTCGGCAAAGTCGCCGGCGCAATACACCTGCTGTGGCTTTATTTTTCGCAATAATTCCATGGTGAGCTTTACATCCTTTTCTCCCATGGGTTTTTTCTCAATTGTTCCCGTCTCGTAGAAAGGGAGGTTTTGAAAATGAATATTTTCTTCTTTGATACCCACATAGCGGCAGGTAGCTTTTGCCTCGCAACGGCGGATCAGGCCTTTGATGGAACGGATTGCCGGTGTATCTACCTGGTTTGATTTTTTACGGGCAATAAACCTTCTGGCATCATCCAGTATCTTTCCGGATTTTTTTGTGTCAATACCGGCTATCTCTTCAAAGCCAACGGCAAAGTCAAGAAATCTTGTTACAAATTCGTCAGTAACGGCAATGTTACCACTTGTTTGATAAGCTACATGCACATCATGTCCCTGGTCATGTAATCGCTGAAAAGTTCCGCCCATGCTGATAATATCATCATCCGGGTGGGGGGAGAAGATGACTACTCTTTTGGGATAAGGAGCCGATCTTTCCGGGTGGTTTGGCATATGCGAATCCGGCTTACCGCCCGGCCATCCGGTTATTGAGTCACGCAGCATATAGTAAACCTGAAGGTTTATTTCATAAGCATCTCCTTTTTCTACCAGCAGATCGCTAAGGCCATATTCGTTATAATCACTGTTGGTAAGGCTTAAGACAGGCTTTTTTAATTTCAGCGCCATATT
>CAYPBW010000024.1:15525-23247 GCA_964409055.1 uncultured Chitinophaga sp.
TATAATCACTGTTGGTAAGGCTTAAGACAGGCTTTTTTAATTTCAGCGCCATATTCACCACAGCTTTTTTAATCATTTTAGGCGTCCATTCACAATCGCCGGTCAGCCAGGGTGATTTATTACGGGTCAATTCCGCAGCGGCGGATTCATCCACAACAAATGTTACATCATCGTGATTTTGCAGGAGAGAAGCAGGCACTTGTTCTGTATCATCATCCTCCACAGCCTTTTTGATTACAGGAGCTTTGGCACTGCCCCAAGCCATCAAGATAATTTTCTTTGATTGTAAAATGGTGCTGATACCCATAGTAATGGCCAGCCTCGGTACTTGTGAAATATTGGCAAACTCATACGCATTGGCAATACGGGTAGAGTTGTCCAGCGTAATCAATCTTGTTTTGGAATAAATGCCGGAGCCTGGTTCATTGAATCCAATATGTCCGTTATTACCAATTCCTAATATTTGTAAATCTATGCCGCCGGCATCTTTGATCATTTTTTCATATTGGCGGCAATGTTCTTTGATATCCTCCTTCTTAATCTCACCATTTGGTATATGAATGTTTTTCGGATCAATATCAATATGATCGAACAACTGGTTTTTCATGAACCGGTTGTAACTCTGCAATGCATTATTATCTATCGGGTAATATTCATCCAGGTTAAAGGTGATCACATTTTTGAAACTTAGTTTTTCTTCCCGGTGCAGGCGAACCAATTCGGCATACAAAGATTTAGGAGTAGAACCTGTAGCCAGGCCTAATACACATTTCTCTTTTTTCTTTTGTTTTTCCCGAATGAAATCGGCTATCTGCCGGGCAACAAATACAGACCCTTCTTTGGAAGAGGGAAATATTCTAACGGGTATCTTTTCAAAACTGTCGGAAAGATCAATTGTATTAGTTCTTTTCGCCATATTGTTGGTTTGTTTAGCAAAGGTAGCCATTAAAACTGAAGGTTTGTGCAGGTATATGCTGCTTTATGCGTTAATTAATCTCAATTTCATCTATAAATAACCAAGGCTTTTTTCCTGCTCCCGGTTCCCCGGCAGGAATTTCTTCCCAGCATTTGACAATGACTTTTACAAATCTGGCCTCTTTTTTATCAAACCCGATTTTCATTTTCCCTTTCTCCAACCCTTTTATAGTAACATTAAAATCATCAGTTAGGCCTGCAAACTCGTACTTAGATCCATCAGTTGAGGTGTGTACCTCAGCGGTTAACGGCCTCCAAATCCAGCTGCCGGTCTGATGGAGTGCATGAACTGTTACCATTGCAATTTTCTCATCCTTACCCAAATCAATTACCGCTTCGCAATCGGCACCACTGAACCCTAAGAATTCATTTCGTTTGGCCAACCCTTTTTCATTCTGCACACCATTTACTAATGTAAAAGCTCCGTCACCCGGATAATTGTTAGAAGGGGGAGTAGCAAGTGTGATCTTTTTACCCGTGGCTTTGTTGAAACGAAATGTCTCATAAACCGGATTACTAATAGCTTTATTTCCTAGCATTCCGATTGCGGCAACCAGTTTTGTTGAATTAATTTTTAACGGCAATTCGTAAATCATGCCCTCAGAAAAAGTGGAGGGGTATGGCCTTCCTGCATAATGGGTAATGTACTTTATTGTAATGTCTTTCTGTTTTGACTCCAATTTCCAAAGAACATGATCATCTTTTTCTCCGGGTAATATGCTACTTTTTATATCATAATAGGCCTTGCTATAATTAGCTCCCCATTTCTCAAATCTTTTAAAATGTGAAACCAATCTTCTTTCAAAATCTTTCCAATCCTTGTTGTCTTTTGTACTCCATAAAACCTCACTCAACGCAGTCATACGGGGAAAGAGCATGTACTCTACTTTCTTCGTATTCTTAATATACTCGGTCCACAGGTTGGCCTGGGCGCCAAGCACATACTTGCCCTCTTCTTCGTTCAATGCAGCCGGTATCGGTTCGTAAGCATAAACTTTTTCAATGGGGTTATAACCGCCAATGGTCACACTGTCTTCATTCTCACTTTGTGAGTGATCAAAATATACCGGGTTGCCGGGAGTCATTATCACCTGATGCATTTGTTTGGCTGCTTCAATACCACCGTTCTCGCCCCGCCAGCTCATTACAACAGCA
Organism: uncultured Chitinophaga sp.; assembly: GCA_964409055.1. GTDB lineage: Bacteria > Bacteroidota > Bacteroidia > Chitinophagales > Chitinophagaceae > JJ008. The sequence continues at coordinate 17,656 of CAYPBW010000024.1, forward strand.
TTGGGTGCAAGACCTCCTTCGAGTATTTCATCCCAGCCAATCAGTGTCCTGCGTTTACTGTTCAGGTACTTTTCAATTTTCTGCACAAACCAGCTTTGCAGTTCATGTTCATCTTTCAGGTTGTTCTCTTTCATCCGATGCTGACACCTGGCACATTGTTTCCAATGAGTCTTGGGACATTCATCCCCGCCGATATGAAAATATTTGGAAGGGAAAAGCTCCACCACTTCATCAATCACATTTTGTAAAAAAATAAAGGTAGAATCATTACCGGCGCAAAAAACGTCATCAAAAACACCCCATGTTTCCTGTACCAATTTTATACGGCCGTTTTTCAGTTCATCCGCACTTTTACTTGAAATCATATTGGCCGGGATAGAAGTTGGCTTATCGGGAAAACAACTCAGCCAGGGATAGGCTGCTATTGCGGCGGAAGAATGACCGGGCATTTCAATTTCCGGTATTACTTCAATAAAGCGTTCTTTGGCATATTGCACCACTTCTTTTATTTCTTCCTGTGTGTAATAACCTCCATAACGGGTATTATCATTCCCTGTGCCGGGATAGCGGCCAATGATGGTACCATTTCTCCAGGCACCTACTTTCGTTAGCTCCGGGTATTTTTTTATTTCAATCCGCCAGCCCTGGTCTTCGGTGAGGTGCCAATGGAATGTATTTAACTTATGATAGGCGAGATAGTCAATATATTTTTTTATAAATGATACAGGGAAAAAGTGGCGGCCTACATCGAGATGCATACCACGGTAATTAAACCGTGCATGATCGAAAATATGCACATATGGCATCTCTTTTTTCCCGTTCTGATCAACTGAAATTAATTGAAGCAGAGTTTGAACAGCATGAAAAGCCGGTTCGTCGAAATTGCTGTTGATCTTAATACCATTCATCCCCACATCCAGTGTATAAGCCGGTTTACCCGAGGTAGGCATACGTTTCATAAAGAAATCGATGTCACCTGTTATTCCTTTTTCAGCTTCAATCAAAGTAATACCGAATTGTTTCTTCATCTCATCTCTCAGGTAAGGGAAAAGTTTTTCCCATCCAATAGCTGTAGAAGCATTGGAAACCGTCATTTCATTTTTTAGGGTATAAGTACCGGCTTCTTGTTTCACTTCAACGGGCCAGGGAATCAGGTTCAGCTGCCTTTCTTGTGCAAAAACTTCGGCATGAATGAGTATAGCAATGAGTAAAAGTTTCGTTGTTCGCATAGTCGTTATTTATTCAAGATGGGTAGATTAATAGATGAGACATTACTGCCATCATGATGAATGCGTATGGTAGCTTTTTTATAATCTGCTGGCTTGGCTTCGTAGATATTCATGAATTGTTGCGGATTGCGGTCGGCCAGCGGAAACCAGCTGCTTTGGATTTGTATCATCAGGCGATGTCCTTTTTTGAAAGTATGAGCTACATCCGGCAACTCAAATTTCACTGTTTCGATTTTTCCGGGTTTAAACGGAACAGGATTTTCGAAACTCTCCCTGAATTTGCCCCGCATTATTTCTCCTCTTACCAGCATCTGGTAGCCATCCATAGGATAGTCGGCGCCGGCAGCACGGCTGGTTGCTTGAGCAGAACCCGCATACCTGAAATCATCAGGGAAGACATCAATCACTTTTACGACAAAATCGGCATCTGTGCCGCTAATGCTGACTTTTAAACTTGCAATGACTGGACCGGCTAAAGTAAGATCTTCTTCAAGCGGATAGGTTTGGAATGTTAATACATCCGGCCTCCTCGAAGCAAACCGCTGGTCATCTGTCATATATTCTCTTGTTCTCCTGAAATGTACATCTTCCGTATAAGGTACCGGGTGTGCAGGGTCGCTGATATATTCAGTAAAACTTCCTGCTTTTACATAAGTTGGCAGATTCCATGATAAAGCCCCGTCAGGTGCGAGGTAAATATCCCTGGCTGCATTGGCAGCCGGCCACTGTGCTAATTTTTTCCACTGATTTTCGCCAGTGAAGAAAACTGTTGCTTCTGCCAGTTGCGGATCTTCACCTTTTCCTTTCAGGTAATAGTTGAAAAAAGGCAACTCAACGTTATTCTGGTACCAAAAAGCTGTATTACTGTTGAAACGGACATTGCCAAGGTAGCTTCCATCCCTGGTACTCCACTGGCCATGGCTCCAGGGTCCCATCACAATTTTGTTGTGAATGCCAGGATTTTGTTTTTCGATTGACTTGTACAAATTCCATGCACCCCAGCAGTCTTCTGCATCAAATAAACCACCCACAACCAGCATGGCAGGTTTAATATTAAACATAGCCCTTCGGGCATCCCTTGCTTTCCACCAGTCATCATAGTTGGGATGTGCATAGAGGTCTTTCCAGAACTGCACACTGTCTTTCATCAGCTCCATCAGTTTGGAAGGAGGGTTTTCCAGGTAAAACTTGTAATTGTCTCTTATCGTAAAGTCGAACCCCCTGGCGCCAACAGTAGTCGGTTTCGGACGGGGTTTACCAAAACCTGAATAAAAACTAAATCCATCCATTTGAAAAAAAGCACCGTTGTGATGAAAATCATCACCGATGAACCAATCTGTAACCGGGGCTTGCGGACTTACAGCTTTCAGTGCCGGATGACCGGATGCAGCTGCCATGGTGGCATAAAAGCCGGGATAAGAAATGCCAAATACACCTACGTTTCCATTATTACCGGGCCAGTTTTTTACCAGCCAGTCAATCGCATCGTATGTATCACTGGCTTCATCAACTTCGTTTCCTTTTTTCTCTTTATTAAATGGACGGACATCCACAAATTCTCCCTCACTCATCCAGCGTCCACGGACATCCTGGATAACAATGATGTAATTCTCCCTGCAATAATATTTCCAGTGGGTACTCCATAGCCGGGCACTGAAGTCATTTCCATATGGCGCACAGGAGTAGGGGGTACGGTTCATCAGTATCGGGTGCTTTTCACTTTTATCATTCGGTGAATAAATAGTGGTAAAAAGCTTTACACCATCCCGCATGGTGATATATTGTTCTGTCTTTGTGTAGTTTTCCCTGATCCATAACGAATCCTGGTCTGTTTGTGCAAACACACCAATAAAAACTACCAGGCAAAAGCTGAGAAAAAGTATTTTTCGCATGTAAATTATTTTGAAAGACTAAATTTACTGATTCTCTGTTCACCTCAACCCATTTTATGCAAACGAATGCAGATATTATCAGTAAGTTTTATACTTCATTTCAACAGCTAGACTATACAACTATGAATAGTTGCTATAGTGATGATATTGTTTTCAGCGATCCGGCATTTGGCCTACTAAAAGGTGAGGAAGTGAAATTTATGTGGGAGATGCTCTGTATAAACGCAAAGGATTTCTCACTCACTTTTTCCAACATTCAGTTGCTGGATGAAGAGTATGCAACCTGTAATTGGGTAGCCAGCTATACGTTTTCCAAAACCGGTAAAAAGGTGGTAAACCGCATCAAAGCTTTTATGAAACTAAAAGACGGGAAGATAGTTGAACACAGTGATGCTTTTCGCTTAAGCACCTGGGCCGCACAGGCATTGGGCTGGAAAGGACAGTTGTTTGGATGGATGGGGTGGATGAAGCGAAGAATTCAACATAATGCCCGCAAGAGCTTAATTCAGTTTATTGAAAAGAAAGAAAATTCAGTAGTTAGTTAATAATCTGCAGTGAGCCTCAACTATTGACTATTAACTAACTACCCGGGGCTCCTCACTCTTCCAGCACTCCGAATTTACCTGCATTCACTTCTTGTATAGCCTGTTCTACTTCAGCCCATGTGTTCATCAGAAAGGGACCGTAAGCTGCAATAGGTTCATTGATAGGCTCTCCGGATAGCACCAACACAACTGCATCTTCCGTAGCTTCAATAATAATCTCTTCTCCATCATTTTTGAATAACACGAAATGATCTGTAGCCACGGAACTTTCGTTCATCGTTACATTGCCTTCGATCACCAACAACCCTGTATTATAATGTGAAGGCAAATTCATTATCGCAGATGCACCTTTTTTCATTTTCACATTATAAACATGCATAGGAGTAAAGGTGGAGGCAGGGCCTTTTACACCATTGTATTCCCCGGCTATCACTTCAACATAACTGTTGTCATCGTCCAAAAAGGCCTTGCCCATCATATTGTTGGTTATTTCCTGGTATTTGGGCTTTGTCTTTTTATGTGCAGAAGGTAAATTAACCCACAACTGCACCATTTGAAAAGGGCCACCGGTCTTGCTGAAATTTTCTTCATGATATTCTTTATGTAATAACCCTGAGCCGGCAGTCATCCACTGTACATCACCTTCTCCGATCACTCCGCTGTTACCGGCGCTGTCGTGATGGGCAATTTTACCATGATAAGCAATGGTAACGGTTTCAAAACCGGCATGCGGATGCACACCAACACCTCTCGGTTCATCAGATGGTGAAAAATCAATCTTTGAACCATAATCCAGCATGAAAAATGGGCTCATTCTTTTTTTATCGATCAATCTGCCACCCGGAAAAAAACTATGTACCCGAAAGCCATCGCCAACCATATGCGGGGCAGGCGGGGAAATGATATACTCGATAGATTTTTTAGTAGCCATTTTAAACTCCTTTTTATTTTATCAGCGGAACTTCCATTAATAATAATTGGGCATCGCTGTCAGCTTTAATGCTAAGTTGTTCTGCCTCTGAAATGGCCAGGCCATCTCTTCTGTTAAGCAGTTGTCCGTTAATAGTTATATCTCCTTCCATTACAAAAGCATAAACGCCATTATTTTTATTTCTCAAAGTATAAGTGGTCAAAAAGTCTTTATCCAGTTTTCCCAGGCTGAACCAGGCATCCTGGTGAATTTGAACACCGCCATCATTGCTTCCCACGGGAGATACCACTGTTAATAACCTGTTGTGCTTGTCTGAATCGGTAAAACTTTGCTGGTCGTAACGGGGTTCCACATTTCTTTTATTGGGAAAAACCCATATCTGGAAAAATTTTACTTCCTTGTCATGATTCTTATTCTTTTCCGAATGCTGAATGCCCGTTCCGGCACTCATTACCTGTACATCACCCTGGCGTATCACTTGCTTGTTACCCATACTGTCCTGGTGTTCTAAATCGCCAAAAGTGGGAATAGAAATAATCTCCATATTATCATGCGGATGGGTACCAAATCCCATACCGCCGGCAACAGTATCATCATTCAACACCCTTAAAGCACCGAAATGAACTCTTTCGGGATCATAATATCCGGCGAAACTAAACGTATGATAAGAATCCAGCCAGCCATGGTTGGCATGTCCTCTTGAATTTGCTTTATGTAAAATCGCTTTCATAAATCTTACCTTATTATTGTTACTTCTTCGGTTACTAATTTTTCTGCGAGCCAAAGAAACTCTGTTATAAATGTATGAACAGCCTGCTGATAACTTTCATCCAGCAGATCACCATCAGGACTGAATTTTTTATCCACCGCAGGTGTTATCAGCATGTGTGGTGAAGCAATGCCGAATAAGGCGGGGATCAACTGCAGCAATTGCTGTGAAGCCCTCATACCACCCATGGCACCCGGTGATGCTGTGACAATGCCAAAAGGCTTAT
>CAYPBW010000025.1:0-23144 GCA_964409055.1 uncultured Chitinophaga sp.
TCTTTATATTGTTTATGAGGCACCGGAATAATGACTGCATCATAGTCGTTGGCCACTTTGTCCACCAGCCCAAATCCATACTCGTGGATGAGCTCGTCAGAATCGGCATGCGGATCTTCCACTTCCACATTTACATAAAATTCTTTCAGGGCATTCACCACATCACTCACTTTGGAATTTCGGATGTCGCTTACATCCTCTTTAAAAGTAGCGCCTTTCACCAGCACTTTGGCTGATTTTACATCGCCGTTATTTTTAATAATATGCTGAATCACTTTTTTGGCTACATACTTCCCCATATTATCATTGATGTTCCGGCCTGCCAGTATCACTTCTGAATGATAACCCAGCTCTTTAGCCTTATACGTAAGATAATAAGGATCAACTCCGATACAATGCCCGCCAACAAGGCCCGGCTGAAATTTCAAGAAATTCCATTTGGTGCCCGCAGCCTCCAATACTTCGTAAGTATTGATATTCATTTTGTCAAAAATCACAGAGAGTTCGTTCATCAAAGCGATGTTCAGGTCTCTTTGAGTATTCTCAATGATCTTGGCTGCTTCTGCCACTTTTATGGACGAAGCCCTGTGCACACCTGCCTTTACTACCAGTTCATATGTTTTGGCAATTTCTTCCAGCGATTCAGCATCACAGCCGGAAACTACTTTTACGATGGTGGCCAAAGTATGATGTTTATCCCCCGGGTTAATCCTTTCGGGGGAATAACCCAATTTGAAATCAGTTATATTTTTAAGCCCGGATAATTTTTCAATAACCGGCAGACAGTCTTCCTCCGTACATCCGGGATAAACAGTTGATTCAAATACTACATAATCGCCTTTCTTTATCACTTTTCCCACTGTTTCAGAAGCTCTGAGTACAGGATTCAGATCCGGTACATTATGTTCATCAACCGGTGTGGGTACTGCCACTATTAAAAACTTAGCCTCCCGCAATACATCCAGTGAATCGGTGAAAACAATATCACATCCTTCAAAAGCTTCTTTTTCCAGTTCATTGCTTGGATCAATGCCCTGTTTCATCATTTCAATCCGCTTTGAGCTGATGTCAAATCCTATCACAGATACTTTGCGGGCAAACTCCAGTGCAATCGGAAGGCCTACATAACCTAAACCTATTACAGCCAGTTTTGCTTTTTTGTCAATAAGTTCCTGGTACATGATTATTCTTTATTTCAGGCTTATAAATTCTTTTGGTTGCTTGGTAAGTTCTTCAGGCGGAAGTGATTTAAAATAATCATAAGTGATTTTCAAACCTTCTGCACGGCTTACCTTCGGCTCCCAATCCAGTATGGCTTTCGCTTTGGTGATATCGGGCTGACGCTGCTTTGGATCATCTACCGGCAATGGTTTGTAAACTATCTTCACCTTATTGCCAGTAAGTGCCAAAATTTCTTCCGCAAAATCTTTCAATGAAATTTCAACAGGGTTTCCAATGTTTACCGGCATTATGTAATCACTCAGCAACAACCGGTAAATGCCATCAATGAGATCATCCACATAACAAAAACTACGGGTTTGTGAGCCATCACCAAATACTGTCAGGTTCTCCCCTCTCAGTGCCTGACCTATGAAGGCAGGCAAAGCCCTCCCATCATTCAACCGCATTCTTGGACCATAGGTATTGAATATTCTAACGATCCGGGTGTCCACTCCATGAAAGGTATGATAGGCCATGGTGATAGATTCCATATAGCGCTTTGCTTCATCATACACCCCTCTTGGACCAACAGGGTTTACATTTCCCCAGTATTCTTCCGTTTGCGGATGCACCAAAGGATCTCCGTATACTTCACTGGTAGATGCTACCAAAATTCTTGCCCCCTTTGCTTTTGCTAAACCCAGGCAGTTATGTGTTCCCATTGCACCCACTTTCAACGTCTGAATAGGGATTTTCAGGTAATCGATCGGGCTGGCGGGAGAAGCAAAATGCAGGATATAATCAAGTTTACCCGGCACATGAATGAACTTGGTTACATCATGGTGGTAAAACTCAAATTGCTCCAGCTTGAATAAATGTCCGATATTCTTCAAATCTCCGGTAATCAGGTTATCCATGCCAATGACATGATAACCTTCCTTTATGAAGCGGTCACAAAGGTGAGATCCCAGGAACCCGGCAGCGCCGGTTATTAATACCCTTTTTCTTTCCATCTGCATCTTAATTTACTGTCTCTCTTCCTACACTAACATAATGAAATCCCAGCTCCCTGATAGCAGAAAGATCAAACAGATTACGGCCATCAAAAATGGCCTTATTTTTCAGGCTGGCGGCTATTTTACCAAAGTCAGGGGTTCTGAATTCATTCCATTCCGTAGCAATGATGAGTGCATCAGCATTTTTCAACGTCTCATATTGACTCTGGCCATACTGAATTTTATCACCAACCGCAGCTCTGACATTATTCATTGCCTCCGGATCGAATGCACAAACTGTTGCGCCAGCTTTTGTCAATTCTTCAATCATATCCAATGCCGGGGCTTCTCTTATGTCGTCTGTATTTGGCTTGAACGCCAATCCCCAAAGTGCAAAATGTTTGCCTTCTAAATCATTATTAAAGTATTTATTGATCGCAGGAATCAGGTGCAGCTTTTGCTGTTCGTTTACCTTCATTACAGCATTCAGTATCTCAAACTCATAATTCACTTCTGAAGATGATTTAACCAAAGCCTGCACATCCTTTGGGAAGCAACTGCCGCCATAACCTATGCCGGGGAATAAAAATCTTTTTCCAATCCTGTCATCACTACCGATACCTCGGCGTACCATATCCACATCTGCCCCCAGTTTTTCACAAAGCCGGGCTATCTCATTCATAAAAGAAATTTTGGTTGCCAGGAATGAATTGGCTGCATATTTGGTCAGTTCTGCAGAACGTTCATCCATGTATATCACCGGATTACCTTGTCGTACAAAAGGTGCATACAAATCACCCATCAGTTTCCTTGCTCTTTCTGAAGAAGTTCCGATAACAACCCTGTCTGGTTTCATAAAATCTTCAACTGCTACCCCCTCTCTCAAAAATTCAGGGTTGCTTACCACATCAAATTCGCCTTTATAATTTGCTGCAACAGCAGTATGTACTTTCTCAGCAGTGCCAACTGGTACAGTACTTTTATCAACGATTACTTTATAACCGGTCATTATTTTACCCAATTCATCTGCAACCCCCAGGATATATTTAAGATCGGCTGATCCATCCTCACCGGGGGGTGTGGGCAGGGCAAGAAAAATAATGGCAGCATCTTTAATTCCCTCAGCAAGGTCGGTGGTAAAGTGTAATCTTTCTTCTTTTAGATTGCGAAGAAAAAGTTTCTCCAGTCCCGGTTCATAAATGGTAACAATGCCACTTTTTAACTTACTTACCTTGCTGGCATCAATATCGACGCAGGTTACATCGTTGCCTGTCTCAGCAAAACATGTTCCTGTCACTAAACCTACATAGCCTGTTCCTACTACAGCGATTTTCATAGATGATTAGTTATTTACGTATTCAAGCACTTTGTTTGTAATAAGATTCAGTTGCTCTTCATCCAGTTCTGTATGCATGGGCAGGGAGATCACCCTTTCTGTGAGCCAGTCGGTAACAGGCATCACCTGCGATGCTGTTCCAAACTGTTCAAACATCTTTTGTTTATGTCCCGGCACCGGGTAATAGATCATGGAAGGAATTTTATGTTCGGCAAGAAACTGGTTTAAACCATCCCTGTCTGCTCCTTCCAGAATTAATGTGTACTGATGAAAAACATGATGAGAAAATGGGGCCCTGTAAGGTGTTTTTATTTTAGGATTGCCAGCAAAGGCCTTATCATAAAAATCAGCAGCTGCTCTTCTTGCAATAATATATTCATCCAGATGGCGGAGCTTGATATCGAGGATAGCAGCCTGTATGGTATCAAGCCTGCTGTTACATCCCACTACATCATGGTAGTACCTTTTACTCTGACCATGATTAGCGATCATTTTCAATTTAACCGCCAGTTCATCATCATTGGTAAAAATTGCACCCCCGTCACCAAAAGCACCCAGATTTTTCGAAGGATAGAATGAGGTGGCCCCTATATGCCCGATAGTACCAGTTTTTTTCTTCGTACCATCAGAGAAGGTATAGTCACAACCAATTGCCTGCGCATTATCCTCAATTACATAGAGATTATGTTTCTTAGCAATTGCCATGATCTCCTCCATTGGCGCTGCATGCCCATACAGATGGACGGGAACAATAGCTTTTGTTTTGGTAGTGATGGCTTTTTCCAATGCAACCGGGTCTATACAGAAAGTTTTAGGATCAACTTCTACAAAAACGGGTGTCAATTTCAGCAAAGCGATTACTTCCGTTGTGGCGATATAGGTAAAGGATGGTGTAATTACTTCATCACCGGGTTGAAAGCCCAGTGCCATCATAGCAATTTGCAACGCATCAGTACCGTTGGCACAAGGTATTGTATGCTTCACACCTAAATAAGCTGAAAGATTGGCAGCAAAATCCTGAACAGGTTTTCCATTGATAAAAGCCGAACTTTCTAATACATCCAGTACTGCTTTATCTACTTCGGATTTTATTTTATGATACTGGGTTTTGGTATCCACCATCTGGACAGGTCTCATGGGAAAATTTTTAGTTGAAAGGACCGGCCGGTTTAGCCTTTTTCCATTCAGGTTCAGGCGATTCGGTCAGGCGGGCAAAAATAGTGAAATACAGGTAGTTTACCCGATTGCCCGCCTGCCTCTAATAATTAATTTTCATGAAGTCGGGCAGGCTTTTACATTTGTGCTTAACGATACAACCGGCAAAAGCAACTTTCTTGTCCATTTTCTTTTATAATATCTTTCTTTTGGTGTACAGGTCCGGCCTGGCAGCCGCTTCATTCTTTAATGATAAAGCAAGAAAATGGGTTAATGGCAGAAAGGGCATTTTTAGAAAATTACAGAACTGTATCTCCCCTTCAGACAAAATCGTCTGGATGCATTGCGCATCATTGGGTGAATTTGAACAGGGCAGACCTGTTCTGGAGAAAATCAAAGCTCAATATCCCGGCTACAAAATTTTACTTACCTTTTTTTCTCCCTCGGGCTATGAAGTTCAGAAAAACTATCCTGGTGCCGACTGGGTTTTTTACCTTCCAATGGATGGGCCGGGGAATGCGAAGCGTTTTCTTGAAATCACTCATCCCTCTCTTGTCATTTTTGTAAAATATGAGTTCTGGTACTACTACCTGAAAAAGATCAAATACAGAAAAATACCGCTGTTGCTTATTTCGGCTATCTTCAGAAAAGAAATGTCTTTTTTTCAATGGTATGGTACTATGCAACGAAAAATCCTGTCAAGATTTGACCACCTCTTTGTACAGGATAAAAATTCAAAAAATCTGGTCGGCGAAATTGGGCTTAACAATATATGCAGCATTTCCGGAGATACCCGCTTCGACAGAGTGTTAGAAATTGCTGAAAATCCCAGTACCATCCCGGAAATTGAACGATTTCTTCAAGGCAACCCTGTGATTGTAGCGGGCAGTACCTGGCCTGAAGACGAACAGGTATTAAAATCAGCATTCAGTTCTATAAATAATGACACCATCGGACTCATCATTGCGCCACATGAAGTTCATGAAGGGCATATCATTCATCTGCTGGCCCTTTTCCCCGGATCTGTCCTTTTTTCTGATCTAAGAAAAGGAACAACTACAACTGGAAATTGCAGGATACTTATTATAGACAATATCGGAATGCTGTCAAAATTATATAAGTATGCATCCATTGCTTATGTGGGAGGTGGTCTGAAAAGTACAGGCGTTCATAATGTGCTGGAAGCGGCTGTTTATAACAAGCCTGTGATCATTGGGCCTTATTATGAAAAATACCAGGAGGCAATCGACCTTGTAAACAGTGGCGGGGGAATTGTTATTAAAAATGTCAGTGATCTTTCTGACCGGATTATGCAGCTGTTAAAAAACGAAAACGGCATTTATGATGTAGCCGGGCATGCCGCCGGAGAGTTTGTAAGGGCCAATGGTGGTGCAACCGGGAAAATTCTTTCTTTCATTCAGGAGAACCGCCTTTTGACCAACTGATCAAAATGCTGAACAGCAGGGTTATCATTATTCCAGCCCAATTTTACTTTGAGCTCCCTGCTAATCCAGTATTCAGCCTCTGCATAAATATTAAAACTGTTAATCGTCTTAATGCTGCGTTCATAAACTGACTCATCTCCACGAAATAGCTCATTTATAAAAAGAAACCGGTCATTTATGCCAATTGCTTTACGCAGGTCTTTTACAGGCGATTCCTTTAAAATCTCGACCAGCTCAGTTTTTCCCTGCTTCAGTTTATCATTCAGCGATTCTTCCTGTCCGCCGGATTCGTTAATCTCCTTCTTATCTTTTGGCTGATGAGAAAGTGTTGGAATTTCCGTCATGGGATCAAAGACCATATCCAATTGTCCGTTTTTTTGAACAACCGATACCGTTCCTTCATCAACCAGTACTTTTTCTTTTTTTTCTTTTACAGCATGATGCTCTTCAACCGGCTTAGGCGCATATTTTTCATACGCCTGGGCAACATCATCCACAACAGTCATTGACATAGACATAGCTGGTAGCACCACAGCTACTTTAGCCGTGCCAAGGCTTTGTTGCTTTTTTGTTTGCTGCCTGGACAATTCAAACTGTAATAATTGTACTGTACCCAGCATCTCTGCAGGGTCGGCCTGTTGTTCAAATTGTTGTTTTAATTTTTGTATCAGAGCTTCTATTCGTTCCATTGATTTATATTTACCGTCCGCAAATTGCGACCATTTAAAGTTACAAACTGTTTGCCAATAAAACCTGGCATAGAAACCTATAACAAATCTTAACAATGTTTATTGAACCTAATATTAGCGGCGAAAGAAGAGGAAGCATTGAAGTGATATGCGGCTCCATGTTCAGTGGAAAAACAGAAGAATTGATCCGCCGGTTAAAAAGGGTAAAAATTGCGAACCTGAAAGTTGAAATATTCAAGCCGGCCATAGATGTTCGCTATGATGAAGTGAAAATTGTATCGCATGATACAAATGCGATACAATCCACCCCCATTGATAATTCTCAAAAAATATTGCTGATGGCCCAGGATGTGGACGTAATCGGCATCGATGAAGCCCAGTTCTTTGACAATGAAATTGCCAATGTTTGTGATGAACTGGCATTTCGGGGCATACGGGTCATTGTTGCAGGACTAGATATGGATTACCTGGGTAAACCTTTCGGCCAGATGCCCTACATCATGGCCAAAGCGGATTACGTAACCAAGTTGCATGCCATTTGTATGCAATGCGGCAATATTGCCAACTATTCATACAGGAAAATACCGAACGAAGACCAGGTGATGCTGGGGGCTAAAGATGTTTACGAGCCAAGATGCAGGAAATGCTACCACAAGTAGGTGGCAATAACTATAGCGCTTTGCCTTTCACTTTTGTCTTTCCGGCTATCTTCACGGTATTGCCCTTTTCTTTTGTATTGGCTTTTATGTCCTGGTCAGCATTTACAATTAAACCGGTGCGGCTATCAATAATAAGTTCTCCTTTTATCTCGCCATTTAATGGTGAATGCTGATTACCAGATTCAAGGGTAGTAAATTCTTCTACAGTAACCATCTCCCCTTCTATATCAGTGACCTTATAAACAGAACTGTATTTTGCATCAAAAATCCCTTTTTGTGTACTATTCTTGGTCCAGCTATCTCCCACTTTCACTTCTTTATCGGGAAAAATAAATAAGAACCTTTCCATTTGTTCTTTTACTGCATCGCCGTTAAATCGCTTGCTGAAAGCCTGCAGCATTTGTTCTCGACTGGCACCCTGCAGGCCTAAAGAGTCTGCAATGGATGCCGCCATCTGATCAAACCCGGTAATTTCTATTATACTCCCCTCTGAATTCACTTTCATGATAAATTCCTGTTTCTTTATTGCTCCAAAAAATTTGTTCATCATACCCATTATCTCCGATACTTCTGTTTTATCTCTTCCGGGACTAACAGGGTTGTCTGAATCAATCATGATATTTAAGCCGGCAACATCCAGGCTCATTTTGAACCGCTCATATTTTGTCTTAATAGTCTTCACTGAACCATTATCCTCTGCAACAAACATTGAATAGTAGGCCGTCATATCCGTTTGCCGGGTTTCATTGCCGGTAACAAAGTCCAGGTTCATGATCGTTTCATAATCATACCCCTTTCCCTTTTCAAAATTGAACCGCAGCATTTTTGAGGTAGTTGCTGTTTTTGTAGACTGGCAGGATTGACTAATTACCAATGAGAAAACAGAAAGAATAAATACCAGGCGTTGCATAACTTAATTTTGCCGCAAATTAGAATATAATTGAGTCAGACATACAAAGGCTAATCTGTATTTTCGCAGGTATAGCATTTTTAACATTCCATGCGTCAGATATTCACTTTACTAAAAAAAGACCTCTTACTGGAAATAAGGCAGCAATACAGCTTTTATGGCATTTTACTGTACATAGGCGCTACAATTTTTGTTCTTTATAATGCACTGGAAGAACCGGAAAGCAAAGTATGGAACGGCCTTTTTTGGGTAATCCAGCTTTTTATATGTATCAATGCTGTCGCTAAAAGCTTTTTACAAGAAAGCCGTGGCCGTATGCTGTATTTTTATTCCATTGCAAGCCCGGCAGATTTTGTATTGGCCAAATTAATATTCAACTCAATATTAATGCTGGTCATGAGTTTGCTCAGCTTGCTGCTATTCACCCTTTTCCTGGGAAATCCCATGCAAAAAGCAGGTGAATTTATAGGTCTTGTACTACTCGGCGGGTGGAGCCTTAGCCTTGTCTTCACATTCCTGGCTGCCATTGCTGCCAAAGCCCAACAAAATGCGGCGATCATGGCTGTACTGGGTTTTCCGATTATTATACCCCAGCTTTTACTCTTAATGCGTTTATCAGGTGCAGCTTTTGCACCGCTGCTTACCATACCACTCAGCAGTGTTCTTTTATTAATAGCTCTTGATGCAATGATTGTACTGATGGCCATCATCCTGTTTCCGTTCCTATGGAAAGACTAAGATTTTCCGGTTGATTTTCGTCGCATCTTCCTTTGATTAACTTCATATTTACATTATTTAATGTTCGTCATTCCAATTTGTCAATTCCCCTTATTTTTGCTCCCACATTTAGCAGGCCGGTAATATTTACCAGCCATCCCGATGACTGATCGAAAAAACTATATGTACAAGTCCTGGTGGAAAATTGCAGCAGTATTGTTGCTCATTTACACTGTAATTGCCGGTTTCCTCGGCCCGGTTCCCAAATTGCAATTATTGGGAGAAACAATCAGGAACCTCTATTTCCATGTTTGCATGTGGTTTGCCATGATGATACTTTTCACTGTTTCTGTGGTAAATGCCATCCGGTACCTGCGGGGATTTCAGTTAAAATACGACATATACTCCCGGCATTATGCCATCATGGCCATCGTTCTGGGCATTTTGGGCTATTCAACCGGCGCTATTTGGGCTGCCTTTACCTGGGCAGATCCTAACAGCAGCATATTGGATAATTTCAAAACCATTGCCAGGGATCCTAAATTGATTGGTGCCGCCATTGCCCTTTTGGTATATTTCGCTTACCTCATACTGAGAGATTCAATACAGGATATCGATAAAAAAGCCAGGATTAGTGCCGTGTACAACATTTTTGCCTATGCTATCCTGTTCCCTTCCATCTGGATACTGCCAAGAATACTCCCCAGCCTGCACCCCGGCAATGAGGATAATCCTGCCCTTGATGTGAAAAATGATATCAGCGGCAATATGCGAATTGTATTCTATCCTGCAGTTATCGGATGGACTTTGCTGGCTGTTTGGATCACCACACTCAAGATCAGGCTGACTTTATTAAAAGAAAAAAAGATGATGCCATGATGAAATATTGTAAAAAAATAGCTGCATTACTTACAATGATCCTGCTCTCAACAGCATTATTTGCTCAGGACAAAGATGTGTCTGTTGCAGATACTATGCGCAGTAATGGCCGCATCTATGTGGTGGTGGCTGTTGTGCTAACAATTTTGATCGGCCTCATTTTATATGTAATAAGACTTGACAGAAAAATCACTAAACTGGAAAAAGAAAGTAACTAATCAAGGTTACCAATACAATAACGATTGCTAAAACAAAAACAGAACTCATGTCAAACACAAACTATAGCTTCTTTGGTGCAGTTGAAAGAAGCTTCGACAAAGCTGCTAAGTACACCAAATGGGATAAAGGTCTGCTCAACCAGATCAGGGCATGTAACGCCGTTTACCAGATGCGTTTCCCCATTAAAAGAGATGACGGATCTATTGAAGTAATAGAAGCATACCGTGTTCAACACTCCCATCATAAAACACCTTGTAAGGGTGGTATCCGTTTTGCAGCCGAGGTAAACCAGGATGAAGTAATGGCCCTTGCAGCGCTGATGACCTATAAATGTACTATCGTAGATGTTCCTTTCGGTGGTGCTAAAGGCGGTATTAAAATTGATCCCAAAAAATATTCCCCTTTTGAGCTGGAAAAAATTACCCGCCGCTACACATCTGAGCTGATCAAAAAGAAATTCATAGGTCCCGGCACAGACGTTCCTGCACCAGATTACGGAACAGGGGAAAGAGAAATGTCCTGGATAGTTGACACTTACAGTGCCATGCACCCGGGTGAGATTGATGCCGCTGGATGTGTAACCGGTAAGCCAATTTCACAAGGCGGTGTTCGTGGCCGACGTGAAGCCACGGGACTGGGAGTATTCTTTGGTCTTCGTGAAGTGTGCAATATGCCTGATGTAATGGGCAAATTGGGACTTACTACCGGAGTTGAAGGCAAAAAAGTAGTTGTACAGGGTTTAGGTAATGTTGGATATCACTCTGCTAAGTTCTTCCATGACG
This sequence comes from uncultured Chitinophaga sp., assembly GCA_964409055.1. GTDB lineage: Bacteria > Bacteroidota > Bacteroidia > Chitinophagales > Chitinophagaceae > JJ008. Next base: position 10,948 of record CAYPBW010000025.1, read on the forward strand.
CAGGTTCAAAGATCATTGCTCTTGCTGAATACGAAGGTGCCATCTGGAGTGATAAAGGACTGGATGTAGATCAGGTTTTCCAGCACAGAAAGAAAACAGGATCTATTCTAAACTTCCCCGGTGCCAATAATTTTGCCAAAAGTTCAGATGCATTGGAAATGGAATGCGACATCCTTATACCCGCTGCATTAGAAAATGTAATTGATGGCGAAAATGCCCCCCGTGTTAAGGCAAAGATTATTGGCGAAGCCGCCAACGGACCTCTGACGCCGGAGGCAGATGAAGTATTTACTCAAAAGGGAATACTGGTTGTACCGGATATGTACCTGAATGCAGGTGGTGTTACCGTTTCTTATTTTGAGTGGTTGAAAAATCTTAGCCATGTGCGATATGGAAGGCTGGAAAAACGTTTTACGGAAAATCTTAATACCCGGATCCTTTCCCAAATGGAAGAGTTGAGTGGTAAAAAAGTGAGTGACAATGAAAGAGAACTGATCATGCACGGGCCAGACGAAGTTGACCTGGTTTACAGCGGCCTGGAAGAGACAATGATCAATGCTACCCGTGACATCATGAAAACATGGAAAGAAATACCAGAGATACCTGACATGCGTACGGCGGCTTATGTAGTTGCTATTAATAAAGTAGCTACTGCTTACGCTGAGCTGGGTATTTTCCCATAATCAAACCAATTGCTTACTATTTCAAAATCCCATTTGCAAATGCAGATGGGATTTTCTTTACAATGGAGCTAAAAATCCATTTAACAGGGCAGCTCAAATGGGGTGATCAGCCTTGCTAACAGGATTAATACACAACTTTTTCTAATTCTATTACCTTTGCCTATCAAAAATCATAAAAACCATGAAACGATTCTTAACAGCCGTACTTGGCTTCGCTTTTCTTTCCGCACAGGCGCAGACTGCCGATGAAGTGATCAGTAAATACAGCGCTGCCATGGGCGGACTGGATGCTTTCAACAATGTAAAATCAGCTAAAATGACCGGGATTGCTACCCTGCAGGGCATGGACTTGCCTATCACCATCCAGGTGATCAACGGCAAAGCATTCCGGATTGATGTAGAAGTAATGGGGCAATCAGTAGTGAACAGTTACAAAGACGGAAAAGGCTGGAAAATCAATCCGTTTGGCGGCGCCGAAACCGCTACCGATGTAGAGGGTGCTGAATTACTGGATTATAAAGCCCAGGCCAGCCTCAGCAATAGCCTTATGGATTATAAAGCAAGAGGACACCAGATTGAACTCCTGGGACAGGAAGATGTGGACGGTAAGAAAGCTTTTAAAATTAAACTAACCAGCAAAGACGATGGAAAAGTGACCACCTTTTTCATTAATCCTGAAGACAACATGCTATTGAAATCAGTTAGCAGCAGGGAAATGCAAGGACAAACCGTAGATGTAGATACATATTATACCGACTTTAAAGAGTTTGGTGGAATAAAAATCGCCATGACCCGTTCACAAAAGATAATGGGCCAGGATTTTCAAACCATTACTCTCAACAATGTTGAACTGAATGTTCCGGTTGATGAGAAAGTGTTTGATAAGTAAATTTAACCAGCAATATTCTAAAAGGGGCTGTCTCAAAAGGGTTGTCATCCTGAGCCTGTTTAAGGATGTCGTTTTGAGACAACCTCTTTCTTATTCATGATCAGGTAATATACCGATTTCCTGAAGGCCTGTTTCACCTCTTTGCCAACCCATGGTATAATTGCCGTTGGTAATGATAATAAAAGAAACAGGCATGCTTATATTGTATCTTAAAACCTGTTGCAATACTTCTTCATCCAGCAGAACATCCATTGCCTTACATTCCACCATCAGCCAGGGTTCATGCCGGCTGTTATACACAAGTATATCAAATCGTTTTTTAAGCTCCCCGAGTTTCAACTCTTTTTCCACTGCTATTAATGAGGCTGGATATTTTTTAACTGAGACCATGAACTGAAGAAAATTCTGCCTGACCCATTCCTCTGGTGTAAGAACAATCCATTTTTTACGCAGGAAGTCAAATATTTCCTCCGTTTCATCCTTTTTGCGTAAACGAAAAGCCGGCTCAGGATAGTTAATTACAACCATGCTTCAAATGTAATTGATTAAATTTGTCAGCATGAAGACAAAAGAAGAAATAGTACAGAACTGGCTTCCCCGATATACCGGAGAACATTTGGAAAACTTCGGAGAGTATATACTGCTCACCAATTTCAGTAACTATGTAAAAATGTTTGCCGAGTGGAATAATGTACCGGTTATAGGCGAAGGCAAACCCATGCAATGCGCCACAGCTCAGAATATAACTATTATCAACTTTGGAATGGGCAGCCCAACTGCTGCTACAATTATGGATTTGTTGTCAGCCATACAACCCAAAGCTGTTTTATTCCTTGGTAAATGCGGCGGTTTGAAAAAAAGAAACAAACTGGGGGACCTGATACTACCTATTGCAGCAATAAGAGGTGAAGGTACTTCAAACGACTACTTCCCGGCAGAAGTTCCTGCACTTCCTGCCTTTGCTTTACAAAAGGCGGTTTCAACCACTATCCGGGGATACGAAGTTGATTACTGGACTGGTACCGTATACACTACTAACCGCCGGGTTTGGGAACATGATGAGCCTTTCAAAGAATACCTGCAAAAAATCAGGGCTTATGCCATTGATATGGAAACGGCTACTGTCTTTACCGTTGGCTTTTACAATAAAATACCTACCGGCGCATTATTACTGGTAAGTGATCAGCCCATGATTCCCGAAGGCGTTAAAACCGAGGAAAGTGACAAAGCCGTTACGGCAATGTTCGTGGAAAGACATCTTAAGATTGGCATTGACTCACTGAAAGAGCTTATCAACGACGGTCAAACAGTAAGACATCTGAAATTTTAAAGTAGTTCTGACATGAAACTATTCCTGCTTTTATCTGGCTTATCTGTAATGACCCTTTCGGTCAGCGATTGTAATGACAAAAAGAATACTGAAAAGTATAAAGGCAAACTTGAAATTGCAGGCATCTGCATGAACTATACTATCCGCATTACTGAAGGAGTAATTGACACAGCCAGGATTTCAGCCAGTTGGACAGATGAGGTATCGGATAAAAGTTATACCAATGTATTCAGGCTGGGCAGTCCCTGCGATTTCCCTTCTACCATTCAGCAAGGTGATGAGTTCTACTTTATCATTGATACTGCCAAACCTAAAGAATGTATGGTCTGCATGGCCTATTACCCTACACCACCGAGGTCATTAAATATTAAAGTGGTTGAAAAATAATGCAGCCCCTGCTTAGCATAAATGATCTGTCGGTTGATTTTATCGCTGAATCAGGTATTGCAAACGCATTAAAGAATATTTCCTTTGCTGTAAATCGTGGAGAAGTAGTTGCTTTGGTTGGCGAATCCGGCTCCGGAAAGTCTGTCACTTCACTTTCCATTTTACAACTATTGCCCTCGCCACCTGCCCGGTACAGCAGCGGAGAAATATTATTTTCTGAAGACGGGGTTCAGGTTATTAACCTGCTCAACCGAAAAAAAAATGAGTTGCAGGATATTAGAGGAAATAAGATCGCCATGATATTCCAGGAGCCCATGACCTCGCTAAACCCGGTTCTGACCTGCGGCGACCAGGTAATGGAAGCCATTGTACTGCATAAGAAAATACCAAAGGAAACAGCAAAGCAAAAAACTATCGAGTGGTTTGAAAAGGTGAAGCTGCCAGACCCCAGGGCTATATTCAACAGGTATCCTCACCAACTCAGTGGCGGACAAAAGCAGCGGGTAATGATTGCTATGGCTATGAGTTGCGAACCAGCCCTTCTTATCTGCGATGAACCCACCACTGCTCTTGATGTAACCGTTCAAAAAACAATACTCCAACTCATCAAAGAACTACAGAAGCAATCCGGTATGGGTGTCATCTTTATAACACATGATTTAGGAGTAGTGGCAGAGATTGCCGACCGTGCCGTAGTGATGTATAAAGGTGAAATTGCAGAGCAAAACATGGTTAAGAATATTTTCACCAATCCAAAGCATCCATACTCAAAAGCTTTACTTGCCTGCAGGCCCGTCAACCACGAAAGAGGAAAACGGCTACCGGTTGTGAGTGATTTTATGGAAGATCTGAGGACAGACACTGTAAAAAAGGATTTAGCATTTACAAACACATCACCTGTAGCAACAAAAGAAGAAATACTTCTGTCCGCACAACAGCTCTCAGTTTGGTTTCCTGCCCGGAGAACTTTATTTGGAAGAGCTCATGGATTTACTAAAGCAGTTGATGGTGTCAGCTTTGATGTGTACAAAGGAGAAACCCTTGGCTTAGTGGGTGAAAGTGGCTGTGGCAAAACTACACTTGGCAGAACACTGCTTCGCCTGATAGAACCTACCAGCGGCAGGATCATTTACAATGGTGCCGACCTGACAGAAAGAAACAAGGATGAGCTTCATTCACTCAGGAAAGAAATTCAGATAATTTTCCAGGACCCGTACTCTTCATTAAATCCCAGGCTTACTATTGGTTCTGCAATAGCCGAACCGATGAAAGTACATGGCTTATTTGCCAGTGATAAACAACGTAAAGAAAAAGTAACAGCATTACTCGAAAAAGTAAACCTAAAACCAGAACACTTTAATCGCTACCCGCATGAATTCAGCGGAGGACAGCGCCAACGGATTGTTATTGCCCGTGCTTTAGCGTTAAATCCATCCTTTATAATTTGTGATGAATCTGTTTCTGCACTTGACGTAAGTGTTCAGGCACAGGTGCTAAACCTGATTAATGACCTAAAAAGAGAGTTTGGCTTTACTGCGATCTTTATCTCCCATGATTTGTCAGTTGTCCGCTATATCAGCGATCGCATAATGGTCATGAACAAAGGGAAGATTGAAGAAAGCGGCCTTGCTGATGACATTTACTTCAAACCTCATTCCGCCTATACAAAAAATCTCATTGCCGCTATCCCCAAAGGCATTGTTGCCTAATAAGCATAATCGTTGCGGCTGTTGTCTTTACCATAAAACTCCTTAGCACTTTTTCTGCGGGAATAAAGCATTTTTTTCAATTCATTATTCAGTTGCTTTTTTACCGGTTCATCTTCCTTTAGTTTGGTGTCGGTGAGTTCTGTAAAATCATACTTATTATAATTAAAGCCGTACGCCGGAAGTAATGGCGAATTAAAGAAAGGTATCTTGATCTTACTGCTGTCCTCAAACTCAAATTGTGCCGGATCTAATGGCACCAGGCCCACTGTTGCCAGCTTCCAGGTCAGATCATCTTTTTTAGCCTTGTATTTGAAGAAATATATGAAGCCTTTCTTCTCCTTGTACTCTGCCTGCAACCTGTCAATGTATACGATTGAATCTGGTTTATCATAAGACTCACTTTTTAACAATGCACTTTTTCCGAGATCAAGATGATTCAGACTTTCAGCAGGAAATTTGTTTAGCTTCTTCCTCTTTTTTAAATCGGTGTATAATTCATACCTGTATTCTTCCAACTTACCGAAATACCCAAATAATGTATCAGGCACAGGTTTGTTCTTATCAAGCAGTAAAAGCATGGTATTATACTTCAACCTTTTGTCATTCGATCTTAACATTTGCTGGATTAGCGGCTGAACGGAATTATTTGTTTCCCAAAATGGCATCAGCAGCGTTGCATATAGGTTCAGGTCATCATTACCATAGTCTTCACCATCTCCTGACCTTAAATAGGAAAACGGTTTTTTATCCGTCTTACTCTCTTCCGCCTTTTGAATTGCTTTTTTCTTCTCTGCAATAGCCTGTTTTTTTAATTCCTGTTTGGCTTCAATAAGAAATTTGCTGAAATACATTTCATAGTCCCCGGGTTTTACAAGGTTACTATCCACCATTTGCCCCAGCAGCTTCATAATACTGCTTTTGTAATCTTCCAGGTTTAGCAATGGCAATAGGTCGGGCAGGATAGTCTTCGTAAGTTTCAAAGAATCCGAAAGCTCATCAAGGAACCTGCCATTTGTATAACTAAAGCCCCCGGTCCTGTAAAGATTTAAATATTTTAAAGCCTCATAGGGTGAATAATCTGAAACAGCAAAATCAAGTACGGGTGGCTCAGCATTCACAATATCCCTGAAAATAGTGTACGCATAGCTGGTCCTGTGCTGTAACAGGTTTTCCAATACTGCATACTGTAACTGAACCGTATCGTCCAGCGCATAATAAAGTTCTTTGAGGTATTGGGCTGAAGCTACCGTTTTTATGCCTCCCAGTTTATTGATGAACTCTTTCTTGGTATCAAGATATTTCTTGTCGTTCCAGTTTACCCAGCTGATCGCTTTCTTTAACAAAGGAAGATCAGATGAGTCCAAATCGATATCCCCGATATGCTTAACCGCCCTTTTGCGCAATACCGTATCACTGCTCATAAAATCTTCGAAGAACAATTTTGATTTTTTCTCCAAAGGATTGATGCCTTTCAGTGTATCTGCAGGTGTGAACGTATCAAAAAATTGTTTTACAAATTCACTGGGTGCAGAAAGGGTATCAGACTGTCTCATTAATGAAAACCCGATGCCGTCTTTATAAAATGCTTTGGAATGAACAACCCTGCTGCTGCCCTTCTCCGTTATGATAGCCTCCCACACTTTAAACTTATTAGGCAACTCTGATTTATTTTTCCACCTCACCACCCAGTTAGAATCGCCCTGAACAGCACCTTGTACCGAAAGCTGGTTATCCAGGTCAAGCTCTACGCTGTCTTTTACATAATAATAACGGGGAGACCGGTAGAATGAAATGAAAATTTTCTCACCGGTAGAATCATTCGCAATGATCTTATTGCGATACGCACCGCTTTCAAGTAAATCATCTTCTGACTCCTCTTCTTCCTGATCATCGCCACCAAAATAGCTGTACTCTTTCACATCAATTTTTATTTTTTCCTCTTTGGGAAAATAAGGAGTTGTAACAGTATAATACAATGACGTATCCTTTTGAACTTTCGCTTCTCCGTAAATCAACGGCTTTAGTTCGAATGAATTGAAAAAATGCTGCATCACCGGCTTTTCATCTTTGCCATATGCGATCAGTGAATAGTAGTGTGGCCCCTGGATGATGAATCTTGCCAAATAGATTTTACCGGACTTGTCTTTGTACTTGCAATCCAGCGCCGGATAGCCTTTATAACTTGTTTGTTTACGCAACAATTGGGTATCCATAAACTCAGATGCCATAAAACTCTCATCCATCAGGCCAAGGTCAAAACTATCTTCCTCCGCAAAACGGTAGTTATGAATATCTGAACGAATGACCCGGTAATTTATGCCAGCTGCTTTATCTTCTGCGTCGTAAATCCAACTGCCATCATTGCCAATATATGGCTCATGTGGCAGATCAATTGCAAACCCGCCGTATGGGGGTGAATATTTTTTATAAGGCCCGCCGCTTTTATACTCCTTTAGTTGAATACTGCCAAAGAATCTTTTTGCCTCATCACCCAATTTTACATAATCACCATTACCACTCATCTTGAAAAAGATGACTTCAAATGGTGTAATAAAAATATTGTAACGCTGTAAGTCACCCCTGCGGGTCCGGTTGGTGATATCAAAGCCCTTATAACCGTTTTTAATAATGGCTGTTTTGGAAATAATCTTCCCGGGGATATTTTCATACAGCAGGCTGTCTACTTTTTTATAAACATCCCCGGCATTATGATTCCACATCCAGGCATTGGTCATTATCCTTGTTACCATGTAATAACTTCCGTTAGCCATGTCTGCATATTGCCGCTGATCCTGGGCTACGTCATCTCCCATTTTATAAAACATTCCGGGTATATCCACCTTGTAAGCACCATCTGTTGCTGATTCAGTGCGAAAAGAAACGGGCACCCTTATTTTATCAACCAGTTCTTTTTCTTTACTGGCCCTCTCTCCCATTTTGACAGGACGTAGTTTGTAACCCTTGCGGCGCAGGATTTCAATCACCCCTCTTTCCCCGGGAAGATGTGCAGCACCCACACCCACAAAAAGTACAGAGCCGCTTGTTATAATGGAATCAATTGAGTTTGCCTGTATCTCATTACGCCGGTATAAAAATTTTTCATCAAAGGCAGCTGATTCACTATTGTATTTATTGATAGAATCCAGCAGGTCGAGATTGCCGGTACGATAGGCTTCTTCCAATTTTTCTTCGCTGTATTCGTCTCCTGCATCGCCATAGCTTCTTTCCTTCCTGTTCTTGTCCTTGGCACCGTCCCTGTAAGCCTCTGCCATTAGTTTCATACTCTCTCCATAATCTTCCACACCGGTAACTTTTTTGCCCCATTTCTTACCACACTGAAATATATACATATCCAGATAAGTGTCTTCTTCGAAATCGCTGGACTCATTACCATAGGTGCGGTACAGCAAGCTATTGATAGTAGAGGGATTGCTGTATAAGGCTTTTTCAATCTTGTTGTCGTATTTAAAAAATTTCAGGGTATTGATTGTAAGGTAATCGGACGGCATGGATGAATATAAACTGTACTTATACCCGTCGTTATATGATTTACCGCCGGAGAGGTCATATTTATTCAGGTCATCCTGCCAGGTTTCGGGATTTGTTTCCAGGGCCACTACTTCAGCATTTCTGATGGCATAATAAAACGAGTCGGGAAGGTTAAAAGCCAGTTTGCTGCTTACATGCATGGTACCAATCAGGTAAGAAGGTTTTTTTAGCCCTTTGCCGGTAATTTCCCATAATAGACTTGGGTATTTTTTGGCTTTTATTATGGGCTGGGCATGTACTGAACAAATGGATAAGGCCAGAAGTAAAAAAAATGGAACAATACGCTTCATAAAGATTTGTAGACCGGCAATTCCCGGGTTTTGATTTTGATGTAAACAAATGTAAGATGCCGGAGGCCATTGAAAAGCATAAAATTATTTTGAAAGTCAGCGACTTAACCCCCGGATTCTTATGTGAAAATAATCTGGAAATATAAACGGGATTTTGGCCACGAATAGTGTACTTTTGCCCGCCTTATAAACAGTCTAACTGACCAAACCCGGCGCCGTAAGGCCGGTTTTAGGATCATCTCCGGCAACTATTCCTGCCCGGTTTGTGTCAACGACTATTGATATAAACCCTAAATACACATGAAGCTTTCGCAATTCCGTTTCGACCTCCCGCTAAACCTTATAGCCCAAACTCCGGCCAAAAGACGTGAAGATGCCCGCATGATGGTGGTCAACCGTCATACCGGTGAAATCGAAAACAAACACTTCCGGGACATTCTGGACTATTTTGATGATAAGGATTGTTTTGTAGTAAACAACACCAAAGTATTCCCTGCCCGTATGTATGGGCGGAAGGAAAAAACAGGCGCCAAGATAGAAGTATTTCTTCTCCGTGAACTGAACAAACCCAACCGTCTTTGGGATGTGATAGTTGATCCCGCAAGGAAGATCCGTGTTGGCAACAAACTTTACTTTGGCGACCAGGAAGACCTGGTGGCAGAAGTAATCGACAATACTACCAGCCGTGGCCGTACCATCCGTTTCCTCTGGGAAGGAAGTGAAGAAGATTTCCGGGCACAACTGGAAAAGCTGGGTGAAACTCCTTTGCCCAAATACATTAAACGCAAACCAGATGAAGAGGACAAAGAAAGATACCAGACCGTATATGCAAAGCATGAAGGTGCGGTAGCTGCCCCGACGGCTGGTCTGCATTTCAGCCGTGAGCTGATCAAACGCCTTGAGATCAAAGGCGTCCGTTTTGCCGAAGTAACACTGCATACAGGACTTGGCACTTTCCGCCCCATTGAAGTGGAAGACCTCAGCAAGCATAAAATGGATGCAGAATATTACCATATTGACGAAACGGCTTGTAAAATTGTAAACAGGGCTAAAGAATATGGACACCGTATCTGCTCTATCGGCACTACTACTATGCGGGCACTGGAATCTTCTTTTACAGCTCAGAAATTACTGAAGCCTTCGGAGGGCTGGACCAATATGTTTATTCATCCTCCCTACGAGTTCAATATAGCAGACTCATTGGTTACCAATTTTCACTTGCCTAAAACCAGCCTGCTGATCATGACATGTGCTTTTGCAGGCTATGAACTTGCCATGGAAGCTTATAAAAAAGCGATTAAGGACAAATACAGGTTTTTCAGCTATGGTGATGCACTGTTGATCATTTAAAGGCATTTTTTAAAACTTTAATTATACACCAAGAGCCTTCTTTAGAAGGCTTTTTTTAATTCTCTTAACTATCTCCTAACAGCAATTCGTTGTAACTTACATACAGGAGGATGTGGTTATGAAACGGATTGTAATAATTTTTCTTAGCAGTTTATTCTCACTCACTGCTTCTGCACAATCTTATAAAGGTGCAGAACGTTCTTTTAACCTCTCACAGGAACTAAACGACCTTTATTGCAGCGGCTTGTTTCAAAGCACTGAAGGAACCATTATTGATGTAGCCAATAATATGGGTGCCAGGGCATGGTTGAATATCCTGGACTGGCTCGAGGGAAGGGTTGCCGGCCTGCAGGTCTATAAATCAAAGTCCGGAGCCAGGATACCTGTTATCCGCGGGGGTGTTCCCGGTATTTATGTGGATGAAATGCCTGTACCTGCAGAATATCTTAATTCATTAAATACTGCTGATATTGCTATAATAAAAGTGATAAAAACTCCTTTTTTTGGCGGTTTCAATGGTGGCAACGGAGCAATCGCCATTTATACGTTGGGTGGTGAAGAAGAAGATTCAGAACATCTAGATTAGTCACAGGCTTATTTAACCTCATTAAAAAAGCCGGTACATAGCTACCGGCTTTTCTTTTGGCATTACTAAATCTAATCCAGTCCAAACATTCCTTTATTCAACTGCTGCAGCATTTTTGTTTTATACTCAGCTGCAATAAGCAAAGAAATATTATGGGGGCTGCCTCCATAGCTTACCATACGGACAGGGATATTCATGATTGAGCCAAAAAGTTTTTTCACCATGTCTTCAGTGCGGGATATTTCATTGCCCACAACAGAAATGATCGTCTGGTTCTTGTCCACCTCTACTGTACCAAACGGCTCCAGTTCTTTCAGTATCTCTTTCAGGTTTGTATCATTGTCAATTGTCAATGACACAGCTACCTCCGAAGTAGTAATCATGTCGATAGGTGTCCGGTATTTTTCAAAAACTTCAAAAATTTTCCGCAGGAACCCATAAGCCAGCAACATCCGGCTGCTCTTGATACGGATAGCAATGATATTATCTTTTGCCGCCACTGCTTTTACTCCCACACTGCCAGCTTCCTCAGTAATCAATGTGCCCTTGGCTTCCGGCTGCATAGTATTCAGTAGTCTAACCGGTATCTTATACGTTTGTGCCGGCCAGATAGATGCAGGGTGAAGTATCTTAGCGCCAAAATAAGCCAGCTCGGCTGCCTCATCAAAACTCATCTGCTCTATAGGAACTGTTTTCTTTACCACCCGGGGATCATTGTTGTGCATACCGTCAATATCCGTCCATATTTCACAAACAGAAGCATTGATGGCCGCAGCGATCAATGATGCTGAATAATCACTGCCTCCTCTTTTCAGATTATCTACCTCTCCTCTTGCATTGCGGCAGATATAACCTTGCGTAACGAATAACTTTTTGTTCTTATGCTGCTGCAAAATCTGCGAAAGCTTTACTTTGATACTGCCAATCTGTGGTTCATCATAACTGTCAATGGTCATAAACTCCAAAGCAGGCAAGAGCAGGTGATCAATCCCCTTTTCTTCCAGGTAGGCACAGAATAATTTAGTAGAAAGCAATTCCCCCTGCGCCAGTATGTCTTTACTCAATGCTTCGCTAAACGATATTTTGAGAATGATATTCAGGAATTCAAAATGCTCAGCGATAATCGCTTTTGCCTTAGCAACAGCTTCTTCCTTTTTTACCAGTTCTGTGATGAATGCCTGGTAATGTGCCTCCAGTTTATCAATTGCCTGCTTGGCGCCGCTGCGGTCGCCTTTAGCTATCAGTTCCCCGATTTCTACCAGGGCATTCGTTGTGCCTGACAATGCAGATAATACAACGATAGCCGGTTCTTTTTCTGCCTCTTTGGTTACCAGCTTTACAATGTGATGCATACGTTCCGGCTTACCTACACTGGTGCCGCCAAACTTCATGACTTTCATGTTTGTCCCCCCTCCCGAGATTTT
>CAYPBW010000026.1:0-23075 GCA_964409055.1 uncultured Chitinophaga sp.
TCTGCAATGATTGCGATCATCGTAGGCTTCCTTGCAATGGTATTATAATCATTGCCACAACTATTTACTGCATCCAATTCACAGGGCGGCGGATGCAGTATTTACAACTAAACTCAACAACAGAACAGATAAACAATGGAACTTCTTCTCCCTAAACTTGGATTACTGGCCTGGACCTTACTGGCCTTCCTGATTGTGTTCTTTATCTTAAAGAAGTTTGCATGGCCTGCAATCATCAAAGGATTGAAAGACCGTGAAAACAGCATTGCTGATTCGCTGGCAACTGCGCAAAAGGTAAAGGAAGAAATGGCGCAAATGAAGAGTGAAAACGAAGCTTTGCTGGCAAAGGCCCGTGAAGAAAGAGCTCAATTGCTGAAAGAGGCAAGGGAAACCAAAGACCGCATCATCAGCGAAGCAAAAGAACAGGCAAAAGCTGAGGCCGGAAAGATAGTGACAGAAGCACAGGCGGCTATCAATGCACAGAAAATGGCAGCATTGACAGAAGTAAAGAACCAGGTTGGTAAACTGGTGATTGAAGTAAGTGAAAAAGTGCTGAGGAAAGAACTGGCCAATAAAGAGGCACAGGAAGCACACATCAAAGGATTGGTGGACGAAGTAAAACTGAACTAATAAAAAACTGAGATGCAGAACCCTCGTTTAGCAACCAGGTACGCAAAATCACTGATTGACCTCGCCATTGAAAGAGGTCAGTTGGAACAGGTATTTGCAGATATGCAATGGCTGCAGGCTGTTTGTAAAAGCAACCGTGATTTTGTAAACCTGCTGCGTAGCCCTATTATCCGGAATGATATAAAGAAAAAGATCATTACCGCAGTAACTACTGGAAAAGTAAGTGAACTTACTGCTGCTTTCAACAACCTGCTTGTTACAAAGAACAGGGAGAGAAACCTGCCCGAAATCGTTAATGCCTTCATCACTTCATACAAAGCATACAAGAACATTCAAACTATACACCTGACCACGGCAACACCTGTAAGTGATGCGGTGAAACAGGCTATTGTTAACCAGGTAAAAAAATCGGGTGGCTTTGAGAATGTGGAGATGGAAGAAAAGATCAACCCGGATATTATTGGAGGCTTTGTACTGCAAATTGGCGATAAGCTTGTGGATGCAAGTATTGCCTACGATTTGAAGGCTATCGCCAACCAGTTTAAGAACAATGATTTCATTTATAAGATCAGGTAATTTTTAAAAAAGATAAACAGAAATATATGGCAGAGATTAAACCAGATGAAATATCAGCGATACTGCGCCAGCAGTTGAGCAATTTTAACGCCAGTGCAGACCTTGAAGAAGTGGGTACCGTATTACAGGTGGGTGATGGTATTGCCCGGGTTTATGGTTTGGGTAACGTTCGTTATGGTGAACTGGTAGAATTTGAAAATGGTGTAAGAGCTATCGCCCTGAACCTGGAAGAGGATAATGTGGGTGTGGTATTGATGGGAGAAAGCGGTGAAATTAAAGAAGGAGCTAAAGTAAAGCGTACCGGTCAGATCGCCTCTATTAAAGTAGGTGAAGGAATGGTGGGCCGTGTGGTAAATACGCTTGGTGAGCCTATTGATGGTAAAGGGCCTATTACTGGTGAACGTTATGAAATGCCACTGGAACGTAAAGCCCCCGGAGTTATCTTCCGTGAGCCGGTAAAAGAACCACTTCAAACTGGGATCAAGGCCATCGATGCGATGATACCCATCGGCCGTGGTCAACGGGAGCTGGTGATCGGTGACCGCCAGACGGGTAAAACAGCTATCTGTATTGACACGATCATCAATCAAAAAGAATTTTACAAAGCAGGAAAACCTGTTTATTGTATATATGTAGCTATCGGACAAAAAGCTTCTACCATTGCCGGTGTGATGAAGACCTTGCAGGATAATGGTGCGATGGATTATACCATCATTGTAGCGGCTTCTGCATCTGATCCTGCACCGCTACAGTTCTATGCTCCTTTTGCCGGCGCTGCCATTGGTGAATTCTTCCGTGATACCGGCCGCCCCGCACTGATCATTTATGATGATCTTTCAAAGCAGGCCGTGGCTTACCGTGAAGTGTCCTTGTTGTTACGTCGTCCTCCAGGTCGTGAAGCTTACCCCGGTGATGTATTCTACCTGCATAGCCGGTTGCTGGAAAGAGCTGCCAAGGTTATCAGTGATGATAATGTGGCTAAGAATATGAATGATGTGCCGGAAAGTATCAGGCACATGATCAAAGGCGGTGGATCATTGACTGCTCTGCCTATCATCGAAACACAGGCTGGTGACGTATCGGCCTATATCCCCACGAACGTAATCTCTATTACGGATGGCCAGATATTCCTCGAAACAAACCTGTTCTTGTCAGGCATCCGTCCGGCCATCAACGTAGGTATTTCTGTAAGCCGTGTAGGTGGTAATGCACAGATTAAATCTATGAAGAAAGTGGCTGGTACGCTGAAGCTTGACCAGGCCCTTTATCGTGAGCTGGAGGCCTTCTCTAAATTCGGTGGTGACCTGGATGCTGCAACCAAAAATGTTATTGATAAAGGTGCCCGCAACGTAGAGATTTTGAAACAGCCGCAGTACTCACCTTTTTCTGTAGAAAAACAGGTGGCAATTATTTACCTCGGAACAAACGGATTGCTGAAAGAAGTACCGGTGAAGAGGGTAAAAGAGTTTGAAGAGCACTTCCTGATGGAAATGGAAAACAAGCTTCCTGAAGTGATGGCAGAATTTAAAAAAGGTAATTTGCCGGAAGAGGGAATTAAGAAAATGGTGGAACTGGCCAACGGGTTAATACCACAGTATAAATAACTTACCAAGAGTTTTATCGTAAAATCCTGCCAATTGGCAGGATTTTTTTTATCAATATGCCTGATCTTATTGTATTGATTATCAAATCTAATAGTAAAATTACTACATAAAATACGGTATTTTTTGCGAAAAAATTCGTGAAAAATTTGCAAGTAAAAAAACTGCGTATTATGTTTGTTCTCGAATCGAACAAATCCTAAGAAAACAACGAAATCCGACCCCTGAAACTAACTACTCTCACTAAGGGATATTACTCCCGGCAGTTTCAAATCTACATCGGGTTTCATTGCGATCGAAGGAAAAGTTCGGAAACGTACCGAGTTAATCTAGAACCCTAAAGCGAAAGCAATGAAAACAACTTTACCTTCTTTTAGAAATGTGGCAGTGGCACTTTTGTTTGTTTCTGCTATTTCTTTTTCTTCAGTAACAGCTCAAACTACACAAGAGCTGGTATTTAAAAATTCTAATCGTATTTCCGGGTCTGGCGGGGCAGTTGGTGCAGTTTATAGATTCCCTTCTATCAACAGTACTCATGATGCCTTGGTTAAAATTGCCGGTAAATCACATTCAAGTGTTGTATTGAATAGTATTGATCAAAGTTCCAGTGGTTATGGCAACGCATTTCAGCCCCAGGTGGAATATACTGGTAGCACAAACAACATATCCTGGTGGA
This sequence comes from uncultured Chitinophaga sp., assembly GCA_964409055.1. Taxonomy (GTDB): domain Bacteria; phylum Bacteroidota; class Bacteroidia; order Chitinophagales; family Chitinophagaceae; genus JJ008. The sequence goes on from CAYPBW010000026.1 coordinate 3,484, forward strand.
TGGAGTTTGAGATCACATTTGTGACTACCAACACTCAAACTCTTCAGGCGGTACCCGGTTTTAAAGCTACTGCTATTGATATTGACGGTGATAATAACACATTAAATGAATGGGTTTCGTTTTACTCATTGAATTCCTATACACTGGAAACTAATTCAGCAGTTACAGTTACTAATGTGTTGGATAACCTGGCTGGTAATATCATGACTGCCGGAAAAAGATTTGACGGTTCTAAAAACCTGTATACTCTGGGTGTAGACACTACTGAAACCAGTGTAATGACAACTGTAACATATAATACTACAAATATTATTAAACTAAGGGTTGGCGGAACCAAGACATCCAGTTCAAGTATGACTACCAGGATGTACTCTATCTGGTTTAAAAATTTTACTTATATAGCTCCTATAACTCTTCCTATTAAATTATCTGCTTTCAATGCAGTGCTGAGTAACAGTTCAAAGAGAGTAGATCTTAGCTGGACTACAGAGTATGAGAAGAATGTAAGTCATTTCATCGTTGAAAGAAGTACTGATGGTGTTAATTACTCCGATGCGGGAATGGTATTCGCCTACGGAAATACAACTGATTCAAAAAATTACACTATGCATGATAATATTTCAAATCTCCAGGCTACGGTAATTTACTACAGGCTTCGTTCTGTGGATATTGATGGCAAGAATGAATTGTCTAATATCAGGGTAATCAGAATTGGTAAAGGTTCGGAGAATAGCATTTCAATCCTTACCTATCCCAATCCTGTAACCAGTGATCTTAGAATTACGGTTCCCGCAAACTGGCAAAATAAAAGGGCTGTTTATGAGATCTTCAATGCCAATGGACAAGTTGCCAGGAGAGTTGAAACTGGTAGCAGCAGTCAGACAGAGAACATTAATATCAGCAATTTGGCACCTGGCTTTTATATTGTAAAAGTTAGCTGCAATGGCGAAACTGCTCAACAAAGAATTGTAAAACAATAACTTATTATTTATTCTGGACGGTAAGCCGCCCCCTTTCCAGGGGGTGGCTTTATTTATTTTAATTTTGGTTTATTATATAAACTACTTTATGTTTGTATCTCAAAACGCTTATTTGCTATGAGAGTAATGAAAAGAGCCGGTGCAATAATTATTGTCTTGCTGATGTGGCAGGCGGTAAATGCACAGGTGGTTATAAAAGGAACTGTCAAGGATAGTAAGGCTAATCCTATTGCAGGTGCAAGTATTTCAATAAAGGACAGCTATGATGGCGCTACATCTGATTCATCTGGCCGCTATTCTTTTAAAACATTTGAAAAAGGCACACAGGTGATTTTGATTTCATTCATCGGATATAAGTCTTATGAACAGCAAATTAAAGTGGAAAACGGACCTATTACAATTGATGCTGTATTAAAACAGGAGGTTACGGAATTAACTGCGGTTGTACTTTCAGCCGGTACATTTGAGGCCAGTGATCGGAAAAGAGCTGCTGCTGTATTAGACCCTATTGATATTGTAACCACAGCCAGCGCCAATGGCGATATTACCGGTGCGTTGAAAACATTGCCCGGAGCCCAGCAAGTAGGAGAAAGTGAGGGGCTTTTTGTAAGAGGCGGAACAGCTGCAGAAACAAAAACATTTATTGATGGCACCCTGGTGAATAATTTTTTCTTTACCAGTGTGCCTAATATTGCACAGTTTGGCCGGTTTTCTCCTTTTCTTTTTAAAGGAACAGTGTTTAGTACCGGAGGTTATTCTGCTTTGTTCGGCCAGGCACTCTCTTCTGCATTGATACTGGAGTCAATAGACCTGCCGGATCAATCATCAGCTAATCTTGGATTTTCTGTGATAGGGATCAACGGAGGTTATCAGCACCTGGCAAAAAATAAAATGTCATCTTGGGGCGGAAGTTACAGTTATACCAATCTTGCACCTGCTTTTGCCATCATTAAACAACGACAAGATTATTCTAAAGCACCAGCCTATCATGGTGCGGATGCTAACTTCCGCATCAAAACTTCAAAGACAGGTATATTGAAATATTATGGTTATTACAGCAATAACGGACTTGCTTTTACGACCAATAGTATCGACTCTATTGGGTACCTGGATAAGTTTAAGATTCATAATACCAATATGTATCATAACCTGTCATGGAAAGAGAACCTGCCCAACAAGTGGAAGATTTTTCTGGGGGCATCTTATACTAACAACAACGATGATATTGATGCCGGAATGCAGAATACAAGCAAGAGCGATGTATTGCTGTCAGGCCTCGAGTTTAAAAAGTTTGGAGTGAATAATGAAGGCAATTACTTTAATGGTAAATTGGTACTGGAGAAAAAGCTTAAGGGTTTGAGTGCCCTTCGATTTGGATCAGAATACAATTTCAGCAATGATAAAGTTATATATACTGCTTACGACGGAAACAAATATCCTGCTACGGTGAAAGAGCAAATAAAATCTCTCTTTGCAGAAGGTGATCTGTATGTTACCAATGACCTGGCAGTGAAAGCCGGTGTTCGTTTTGAACATTCCTCCATATTGAATAAAGCCAATATTGCCCCCCGCTTGTCACTGGCTTATAAATTGGGTAAAGGAACACAAGCCTCGCTGGCATATGGAATATTTTACCAGAATCCCGAACGCCGGTACCTGCCTTCTCCAAACGAGCTGGTGTTTATGAAAGCCACTCACTACATTGCCCAGTTTCAGCGGTCGCTGAACCAGCAAACACTAAGAGCTGAGCTTTACTATAAAAAATATGATAACCTGGTAAAAACAGGAGTAGTTGGTTTCACCGAAGCTGCTATCAATAATAACGGATTTGGTGATGCAAAAGGATTTGAGTTGTTCTGGAGAGATAAAAAGACCATCAAAAACTTTGACTACTGGATTTCTTATTCTTTCCTGGATACCGAAAGGGATTTCCTCAATTTCCCCTTTGCCATTACGCCAAACTTTGCCGCAAAACATACCGCTTCATTGGTAACGAAAAAGTTTGTACAAAAATTGAAAATGAACTTTAATGCTTCCTACAACTACAGCAGTGGAAGACCTTATTATAATATAGGTTTTGACGGAACGAATTATAAATTTAATGACAGAGGTACTGTACCGGATTTTCATAATGTAAGTTTTGCTATTAATTATCTTCCGAAAATTGGTAAAACAGACGCAAAATCATTTGCTGTTTATGTTTTACAGGTAAGCAATATTTTCAACCTGAAGCAGACTTTTGGCTACCAGTATTCGTACAATGGATACAGGAAAGAGGCAATTGTACCAACATCCCGGATGTTTGTATATATAGGAGCTTTCATCAGTTTTGGTGTTGACAGGAGCGAAGAAGTAATTAATAACAGTCTATAAACACTAGCTATATGAACAACAATTCAAACACTCCCGAAGGAAAAGATCCTCAATTGTGGGAGATAGCCAAAAAAAGAGCTGGCTTTAAATCACATTTTTATACCTACCTGGTCATTAATGCTTTTTTATGGGCCATCTGGTTTTTCCGTCATGGAAGTACGTATGAATGGAATGGGATACCATGGCCGTTGTGGGTTACTATGGGTTGGGGTATAGGTTTGGTCTTTAATTACCTGGATGCCTATGTTTACCCGAAATCTAATGCGGTAGACAAGGAATATGAAAAGTTGAAAAATCAGAATAAATAAAATTAATCATCAAGTATTTTAACATTTATGAAAAAGTTACTATTCTCACTGGCAGCAACATTTTTGATGTTGACCGTTTTTGGACAGCCATCAGATAAGTTTACAAGGGCAATGGAGGCACTGGTTCCGGCAGTAGATACTACCCGGTCGGCAGAAGGACTTACCGAACTCGCCAATTCATTTGAAAGGATTGCTAATGCAGAGAAAACACAATGGTTGCCTTTTTATTATGCAGCCCTTTGTTACATTAATAAGGCCAATATGCTTTATGCAGCACAGCAAATGGATCAAATCGATCCGTTAATGGATAAGGCAGAGCCTTTACTGATGAAAGCAGAAGAATTGGAAAAAAATAATACAGAGATATTTTGCCTTAAAAAAATGTTCAATACGGGTAAGATGATGGCAGACCCGATGAACAGGTTTATGACATTCGGAACCGCTGCCGCCGCAGCTTTGGAAACAGCGAAAGCTTTGAATCCGGATAATCCAAGAGTCTATCTGCTGGAAGGGATTGACAAATTCTATACACCAGAACAATTTGGCGGAAGTAAAACCGAGGCAAAGGCACTTTTTGAGGAGGCTATAAAAAAATTTGAGTCATTTAAGCCTGCCAGCAGCATTCATCCTTCATGGGGACTAAACCAGGTGAAATATTTTCTGACCCAGCAATAATAATTGCTGTTACAAACAAATGCTTATGCCAGAAGAAAAGTTTACCCCTGAGCAAAGCCTTGAATTGATAGGCAGTATGATCAATAAAGCCAAAAACAAATTTGGTGAGAATGGACATTTATATCTTTTATGGGGATGGGCTATCTTGATTTGCAGTCTTGCTCAGTTTATCATGGCTAACTATATTAAATGGGAATACCATTATATGGTTTGGTTTTTAACCTGGGTGGTATTTGTCTATCAAATGATATACCTCGCAAGGCAAAAGAGAAAGGAGAAAGTAAAAACTTACACTGACGATATCATAAAAATTGTCTGGATCACATTTGTTGTACTTATGTTTTTGTTTGGCTTCCTGTTTGGGAAACTGCTTGGTGCAGAGTATTATAAGTTCTTTAACCCGGGAATTTTGGCTTTGTACGGGATGCCAACAGTTTTGTCAGGGGCAATTTTACGGTTCAGGCCTTTAATTATAGGGGGTATTTTTTGCTGGATCCTTTCCATTATTTCAACCTACATACCGCTGCAGTACCAGTTATTATTGCTTTCAGCAGCTGTGATTGCAGCATGGATCATTCCCGGTTATTTAATGCGTAGCAGGTATAAACAAAATAATTAGTCTATGGATTCAAATAAACCACTCACAGAAAAGGAAAGCCTGGATCTGATCACCAGCATGCTCAATAAGGCAAAACAATCTTATCATGATAGTGGTATAGGTCCCATTATGTGGGGATGTGTTATCACTTTTTGTTCACTTATCACCTGGGCAAGGTTTAAGTTTGGTTTTGATTTACCTTTTGATATCTGGCTGTTGACCTTGCTGGCAATTATACCGCAGGTTTTTATTTCCATTAAAGAGAACCGGGCCAAAAAGGCCAGAACCTACAATGATATCGCAATGGATTATACCTGGCTGGCATTCGGTATATCCATTTTTCTGTTAATACATGCCAATACAGGTATAAGCAGGGGTTTCGAGAAAGGTTTTGGTGATTACTTCAAATCTTCGGGTTTCCGATTTTATGACTATACTACATCATTGTTCTTGATTATATATGGTATACCCACATTCATCTCAGGCGGAATCATGAAGTTCAGGCCTATGATTTTTGGAGGTGTTTTATGCTGGGTTAGCAGTATTGCTGCTGTATACACTCCACCGCTTACTGATTTGCTGTTAATGGCTGCATCCGCTTTTTTTGCCTGGTTCGTTCCGGGACTCATTATCCGTAAACGCTATTTAAAACTCAGGCAACAGGCTAATGTTTAAAGAGCTTGATCCGATATTACATTCCCAGCTCAGGTTGGCAGTTATGTCCTTACTCATAGGCGTAAAGGAAGCGGAGTTTACTTTCTTAAAAGAAAAAACTGGTGCTACAGCAGGTAACCTGAGTGTACAAATTCAAAAACTGAAAGAAGCTGGTTATATTGATGTGATAAAACAGTTTAAGGATAATTATCCTCAGACTATTTGCAGGATAACACAGCAGGGTATTAAATCATTTGAAGAATATGTCAAGAGTCTTCAAACGTATCTTGGCAAAAAATAAAAAAGGAAAAGCTCTTAAAAAAGAGCTTTTTCCCTCCCGTCCTGATTGTAATTAAATATTAAAACTGAAATGCTCCGTGTTCTTCTTGATTATTGTTTTATAAATTTTGTGCTCCTTCTGCTTTGATTATCGGAAAGTATAATCATGTACATACCTTTTTGCATTGAAGGCGGTAAGCTGAAACTTACCAGGTTATTTCCTTTATATGAATTTATTCTGACAGTTTGCACATGCCTGCCTGATAGATCAACAACCGAAATATCCATTTTCTTATTTTCAGTTTCGCTAAAGCTTATAGTGAGTTTGTCCGTTACAGGATTCCCGATTATATGGATCATTTCATTTTCAGTCAGCCCATTTTGAAACACAAGTATTTTTGAATATGTAACTACCTGAGATTTATCAATCATTTTCAGACGATAAAATATTTTATCACTGTTGATTGTTTCTGTATATTGATATATAGCTGTTCCTGTTTCTGTGCTTCCGAAAATTACAGCTGTATTTTTAAAATTGATTCCGTCTGTGCTGCTTTCCAGTTCAAAACGGTCTGCAATTTCATTATCTGCTACTTTCCATTGAAGAGAACTTTTTTTGTTATATAGGTTTCCGTCAAAGCTTATCAGCTTTACAGGAAGAGGGAAGTCCCTTAAAGCACCAGGTTCACAGTTGATGTTAACAGAATTTGGAGTAAGCATGGCATTCATGTACATGCGAATGCCATTAATCTGTTCAATTTTAGTCATGTCAGTATAGTTATGATTGCCAAGGTAGAATACCAAGCCACCAGGAACTGATCCGCCGGTAAGTTTTGCAACACTGGCGCCAACAGGTGTTTGTGTTGCCAGTGTACCTCCTGTTGCATGATGATGTGCATTGTTTCTAAAGCTGCTGCCTGTTTCGAGTATCCAGTTATTAACACTTCCCCCCTGCTTTATATTAAAAACACCCTCATATTGCGAAAAGGATAAATCAGGGTTGGGATATATAGTTGCGGCAGTGCTTACTGTGGTATTAGTTACTTTAATGCCATTGTTAGTATGAAAATGACCATTGGGGTTGTTTTCATAGCTCTGGATTGCTTCACATTGAGCCAAAAAATTGCCCCCGTTTTCAACAAACTTACGAATAGCTATAATTGTTGCATTAGTAGATGTTCCGTTGTGAGGTTCACTGGCAAATGTGTAACATTTAATTAGCAAATCAGTACCCGGGCCGGTGGAATAATTATAGGCGGGGATTGCACAATTTGACATATAGCCTAAATGAATTGATGTATTTGTCCCATCGTTAAGGATACAAACTTTTGGTTTAAAACCGGTCATATCATAACGAATATCAACATTTGTCGTGGCAGCAGTTAGCCTGTAAACCTGTGGACGATTTGTACCGGTAAGCCCATTTGTTGTATAAAACGAACGAATAAGAGCGGCTACACCTGTAGTATCGGTAGCATTGATTACAAATGGGCCTGACTTAAAATTCCGTAAAACACCCCCGGCAGTCAATGTTGGCTGAAACTGCTCTGCGGAGGCAGAGAAATCAGTCGCATCTTTTGATTTTCCCGCCTTTATAGCCCATTTTAGTTTCACTCCGTTATTTAGTAAATGCACAATGAGGCCATAGGCCTTTACATTAAAATATCCTCCGCTATTAACCTGCAGGGAGTTATCCATTGCAATAACATAGCTACCGGCATTAAGTGTTTGAAGGTTTGCCGAAGGAGAAGGGAGGTTCTGGGATTTTGAAGTCAGCACAGTAGTAAACAAAATCAGAATAAGTACAGATCTTTTCATTTTCTTAGGGTTTGAATTAAACTTAGGTTTAATGCAGTCTCAAATGGTATTCTGCATCTCGGATTACAGGGTCTTTGAAAACAACATGTAAACTTTTACAAGCTTAGATTAGTTTAGAAATTTTACCCGTACTGCTTGAGTGGAAAAATGAAGATGTGGTTTTAACGGTACGGAAACTAATCGTAGTTTTTCTAAGGATACATGTGGTTTTCTGAAGCCAAACTTACTATGCAGGTTTTACTAATGCAAGTTTTTTTTTAATTTTTTTTCTCAATGAGTAATAGCCTAATAATCAACGCATAATTTTTTTATATAATTAATGGTTATCGTAAAAACACTAATGTTTCAAATAAAAATGATGAAAAAAATGTTTGCATTTAAGTTATTTGGACTTCCATTGAAAGAAATTACAATGCAGCCTAAGATTATTTTTACTATTCGCAGATTGAGATTTTTACCTGAGTAATGTACTATACTTTTCTTATCAATGTAAAAATAAAGCTCCCTGGAAAGGGAGCTTTTAGCGATTGGTACGCTTAAGTGTATGAAAACAGATGTATGATTCAAATAAGGATTAGAACTTTCTGGGCCTGACAGGTTGTAATGCCCATTTGGGATACTCCTTACCCTGCCGGGGCTTTATTATTTTTTCCAATGCCCTCTTGATACGGCTATATTCTTCCTTTAATACTTTTTTAAAACTGCCTGCCATTGTTTTTTTATTTACGATTTTCTGCATTTATCTCAACCAGGGGGGAATAAATTGTTTGTTTGTCTTTGCCAATCAAAAGGACACGGTATAGCCATTTTACGTTGCCTGCTTTTTCATAAAACTGGTAGTTTTCTTTATCAGTTTTTTCAGATGTAAAAACAAGTCCAGCTACTTTGAAGTTGATACCATCGGTGCTTTTCTCAACAAGCATCTGGTCAGCTTTTTCGTTTTGGCCAACCTGCCAGTCAAGTATTACTTTATTATTGCTGACAGTGCCGGTTATGCTGATAATATTTAATGGATACGATTGATGGTTTGTCGTTTCCGAATGAACTGGCAGGCTTGCAAAAGGGGTGTTGTCTTTTGTGGCAGGAGCGGGGTGATGACCCAGCCTCAACGCCATGATGGTAAGAAGTACAATAAACTTTATCATTTCTTAGGGTTTTGTCCCGAACAAGTTCAGGATGTCGATTACAAATGCCCACAGAAATATTGGATGTTTGCTTCGGTTTAAAGCCATTATGCTTACCAAAAACATCTGTAGTACCAATAAAAAGATGGTGGATGATGGTACGGATGTTTATCGTAGTTTTACGAGGGTATATGTGGTTTTCCGAATCAGTGACAAACCTAATATCTCAACTGTCAAAATGCAAGTAATTTTTAAAAATTATTTTTCATTAGTATCTATATCATTGTGTAACAATAAACATTTCTTCTTCAAACTCGTTACTACTCTGCAATGAATCCGGTAATTGAGGTAAAAAACCTCTCCAAGCAATTCGGAGACCTTAAAGCGGTCGATAATCTTTCCTTTACTGTAGAAGCAGGCCAGGTTTATGGTTTTTTAGGCCAGAACGGTGCAGGCAAGTCTACAACAATCCGTATGCTGCTGACATTGATAAAGCCCACATCCGGAACTATTGAGGTTTTTGGAATGAATCTCGGGAAGCATCGTAAAGAAATTCTTCGTCAGACAGGAGCGGTTATTGAACGACCGGATCTTTACAAGTACCTTACGGCACTTGAAAATCTCCGGATTTTTGCCGCGATGAGTGGTAATAAGATTTCAGAGAAAAAGTTGAAAGAGCAACTTGAGATGGTGGGCCTGGCAGACAGAGCACACAGCAAAGTAAAAACCTACTCACAGGGGATGAAACAACGGCTGGGAATAGCTACAGCATTGGTGCATGATCCGCAATTGATCATACTGGATGAACCTACCAACGGATTGGATCCGCAGGGAATAGCCGATATAAGAAATCTGATAATCAGCTTAAGTAAAGAAATGAAGAAAACACTTGTTATTTCTTCTCACCTGTTGAGCGAAATGGAATTGATTGCAGATTCCATGCTGATCATTGACAAAGGGAAAAAACGGGTTGAAGGAAAAGTAACTGATCTTTTTGATCCTGCAGAAACGATAGTTGAATTACAAACAGCCGATGATGAGTTATCACTTCAGCAAATAAAGGAATCACCTTTTGCCCATTACCTTAAGGGTCAAAGGGAGGATTGTATTCTTTTACAGATGCATAAAAAAGATATTCCCGCTGCAATGAAAGCCCTGATGGACATGGGACTTCCGGTTATATCTTTCAACTCAAGGTATTCACTGGAAGATTATTTTTTATCCATTACAACCGGAAAACCGTATGTGGAAACTACTGCAGATTGAGTTATTCAAAATATTCAAACGTCCAAGGACCTATATTGCTTTTGGAGCTATTGCTGCAATTGTTTTTCTTATACAGGTTGCACTAAAGTTTGACGGAAAGTCATATATAGACCTCTTGCTTAGCAACCTGGATGGTTCATTTGAAATGGATGATGAGTTCAAGTCGAAAATGCTCAATGGCTACCTGATCTGTTTTGTTATCCTGAATACATTACTCATACAAATGCCATTGCTGGTGGCATTGATTGCAGGCGATTCTATTGCCGGTGAAGCCAATATGGGAACCCTTCGGCTGTCATTGACACGGCCGGTAAGCCGTACTCAGTATATGACTGTTAAATTTTTAGCCTCAGTGATATATACTGTTGGTTTGTTGTTGTGGATGGCGCTGCTTGCTTTGTTGGGGAGTATCCTGATTTTTGGCGTTAATGATATGGTGATATTAAGGTCAAGGGGATTGGAGGTGATTGAGAGCTTTGATATCTGGTGGCGGTATATCGCAGCTTTTGGATATGCTGCAGTAGCGCTTACTACCGTATCAGCCCTGGCTTTTCTTCTCAGTGTATTTGCAGAAAATTCTATCGGGCCTATAATTGCTACCATGAGTATAGTTATTGTATTCACAATTTTGTCAGAAATGAATATTCCCATTTATGACAGAACAGTGAAGCCTTATTTGTTTACATCACACATGGTGGCGTGGAAGGGGTTCTTTTATATGAAATCGGATGCCGAAGGGGCAACCATATCCGGCAGCATTGAGAATATGCCGGCAATCTTAAGAAGTCTTTCAATTTTGGTAATATATATTGGTCTTTTTTTCAGCACGGCAGTGTGGGTGTTTCGAAAGAAAGATATTTTAACTTAATCGTTTTGTATGAGAAAGAGTTTGATTCTGTTATTCATGTTAAACAGTTGCCTGTTATCAGCACAAACTGCAGAAGAAATAATCGGTAAAGTGAAAGCTAAACTGGATAAAGTGAATGACTATGAAGCTACCGGTAAAATGAAAACAAATGTGATATTTATTAAAGCACCGGTAGCCAATGTAAAAGTGTATTACAAAAAGCCCAACAAACTTCGTGTCAATAACGAAAATGGTATTTCCTTTATTCCCAAAGGGTCAGTGAATATCAACCTGAATAATATTTTTATCAATGCGACGGGGTTCGATATGATTGATATGGGAAAAGAAGCCGGTACAAACCTGAGAATAGTAAAACTGCTGCCAAAAGATGAAAATGCAGAGGTGGTATTGTCTACAGTATATATAGATGAAACACAATCGCTGATAAAAAAGGCAAAAACAACTACGAAAGAGAATGGTACTTATGAACTGGAGATGACATATGGCAAATATGCCGGTTATGGATTGGCAGATAAGGTTGTTTTTTCGTTTAACACTAAAGACTATAAGCTTCCCAAAGGAATCACTTTTGATTACGATGATGGTACCAGGAGACAAGAAACCCCGGATAAGCTAAAGAATAAGAAAGGTAAAGTGGAGATTTCTTATTCCAGTTATACAATTAATAAAGGGGTGCCGGATTCTGTTTTTCGCTGATCATTATCCTTCTTCAATAATTTCATCTTTGGCATTTGCCAGTATAGCTTGTGTCATCTTACGAAGCGGGTTTTTCCTGCTTTCTGCATAGCCCTTTCTACGGTTGATAATATCAATACATTCAAAAATAGAGGCAATAAACGAGGAGGTGTCTGCTTTGTTTTTACCGGCAATATCAAAGGCTACACCGTGATCAGGTGAGGTTCTGACAGCGGGCAGGCCGGCAGTATAATTCACTCCTTCACCAACAGCCAGTGTTTTGAATGGGATTAAACCCTGGTCGTGGTACATGGCCAAAACGGCATCAAACTTGTCAAAACTGCGTCGGGCAAAAAAGGCATCGGCGCTATAAGGCCCGATCACCAGTATATTATTATTCTTGGCTTCTTTTATGGCAGGCTTGATGATCGTCTCTTCTTCAGAACCAATCAGGCCCTCATCTCCGGCATGAGGATTTAGCCCCAATACTGCTATTCTTGGTTTATCTATACCAAAGTCTTTTTGCAGGCTTTGATTGATGATTTGAAGTTTGCTAACTATTTTTTCTTTGGTGATGTGTTTGGCCACCTCACCTACGGGTACATGTTCAGTAACCAGTGCCACTCTGAAGTTATCGGCACACAGCATCATTACTACTTCATTGGCCCCGAACATGGTTTTAAGATAGGGAGTGTGACCGGTAAAACTGAATTCAGCTGATTGAATGTTTTTTTTGTGAATGGGAGCGGTAACCAGCCCGTCAATTTGTTCCTGTTTTAAAGCCGCCACAGCAGTTTGTAACGAGAGAACGGCATATTTACCACCAGTTTCGGTTAGCTGGCCCGGTGTAATGGCCACTTCTTCTTCCCAGCAATTAAAGAGGTTGACCTGTTTATGATTAATCTTGCTGAAATCTTTGGTACTCTGGTAATTCAGGTTTACTTCGGCAATTGATTTCCGGTAAAAATTGACAGCCTTATTGGACGCAAAAATAACCGGGGTGCAATGTTCCAGAATCCGGTTGTCAGAAAATGTTTTGATGATCAGTTCTATTCCTATTCCGTTCAGGTCGCCGCAGGAGATGCCGATAACAGGTTTATGCTGGTTCATACTTGTTTATTGATTGCCGTAAAAATAATGAATAATATGGCAGCCGTTAGGCGGTTTTACGTAAAAACCCCTAAACCAATTGTGCTCTTTACGAAATACATGAGTACTACTACCAAATTACTAATGAAAATCCCCTATTACGTTGTATTTCTAAGTAAAAACGCTGACTTTAGCATAAGGATTAACAGACCTAATTTGTAAGGTCTATACTTGCAAATCATGTTCTTTTAATCCGAATCCAACATCCTTTTGAAAAAACAATGTCCAAATACCGTCTTATGAAAAAGCAATACCAATTACTGCTTTTCAGTTTATTGTTTCAATCAGCAGCGTTACTTACAGGTAATGTCAAAGCGCAGTGTCCGGGTGGTTATACACAAGCTCAGTTAAACTGGGATAATCTTGATTATTATTACAACAGCGGGTCTAATGTTGCCCCCTATGGAAATTCTTTAGGGGGAATCAATAATTACGTAACTAATGCAATGGAACAAACGCAAAGGTTTGCAATTGGTACTACATTTCTTTCAATTGCAACTAATAATGCTGCATTAATTAATCCAGGGGCCGTAGCTAGTGCAGAAAATACAGCACATACGGGTGATATTCTCGGATTTACTGGTGCAGATGCACAATATAATCCAAGCGCAACTGGCCAAACAGTTACGATTACATTCGATACACCGGTTTTAAATGTCATGTTTACTTTATATGATATTGACAGAGGGGCAGTTATGACTGTAAATGCTGTTGACCCTTCAAGTACACCTTTATTAGTGTTAGCTACACCACAGGCATCTACAATTTTAACTATTGCTGGTGCAATAGGGAAAACAATCTCTGATCTTACAAATACCAGTTTGGGAACTAATGATAACAGGGGAACAGTAACCATTAATGTAGCAGGTACTGTTTTAACACCTGTTAAATCAATTACAATTAATATTACAACACTTGGATCGGATGCGACTTATTGGTTATCGGATATCAATGCATGTACTTCAGGAAGTTTTCCGACAAATTGGCATCAAGGTTTTTCAAACAGACCTTTTGTAGGGCCTACACAAAATCAACCAGATTATTTCATTGTAACTCCGGATAATAAGTCTGCTTATATGATGGACCCGGCAACTGGAAGATGTTGGTTCTTATTTTCTGAAACAGCTTCAGCGCCCTATATCAATTCTTTTGGTTATGATCCGATAAATAAACACCTCTATTACGTCACCGACGGGTCAGGAACTCCAAGAAACAACAAAACTCTTAAACGTTATAACTTCAACACAGAGACAATTCAAACAGTAACCGCTGACATCACGACTGCTTTAAATATGCCGACTTTTGACCAGGGTGTTGAATCCGCTGCTGCTGCTTTTTACGATAATAAGTATTATTTAGGCATTGAAGGAGGCAGACATGGGTCCGGTGGTTCTACCGTCACGAGGGAATCTATTATCTGGGCAATTAATTTTGATGGCTCACAAAATCCTTTAAGCGCCAACCAGGTATTGGCGATACCTGCTTACGTTAATGCCACAGACAGTACTTATCATGATTGGGCTGATTTTATCATAAGAGATGGTGTGATTTACGATTATAATACAGCAAGAGCAGGTTCATCTCCGGTAAGATATAAATATAGCGCCTACCATCATTTTAATATGATGACAGGTAATATGGATGCATATTATCAAAATCCAAATCAAAATAACACCTATACCGGACAGTCTGGTATGAACTGGAATGGCCAATTGTATTTTATTCGGGATAGTGTTGGTTTGTATAATGAAGATGGAACTAATAGCAGCACCCGATACCGGGCCGTGGTGCAATCTGTGCCTGGGGATCCCGCACCTCCTGCATGGGTTGGTGGAGCCGGTGACGCATCAGATCCATTCAGGCCAAAATGTGACTTTGGCGATGCGCCTTCATCATATGATCCATATGCTGACCCGGCAACACAAAGCCCGGCTGTGCATGAAAGATCTGAGCTGATAAGACTTGGTGCTACCTGGGACAGAGAGTTTTGGAAAAGAGGAACTGCCGGCACAGATGATACAGATGATGGGTTGCCTTATGCACCAATCATGTCACCTGGTGGTGGCGGTTATGTAGCTCAGGTAACAGCTTTTAATAATAGTGGTTCCACTGCCACTTTAATTGCCTGGTTGGATTATAATGGAAATGGTACTTTCGATGCTGCTGAGGCAATTACGCCTATAACAGTACCATCCTCTGCATCGGCTCAGAATTTTTATTTGTATTGGGCAAGTACCCCGAATAGTTTTACCAATGGGCAGTACACTTATTTACGTATCAGAATAACTGCTTCTTCAGCAGGAATGACCACAGCTCATGCTACTGGTTATTTTACTAATGGAGAAGTAGAAGACTATCGTGTACTAGTGGATAATTATCCCCTGGCAACACATTTCCTTGACTTTACTGCAGCAACTGCAATTAATAAAGTGCAGTTGAGCTGGACATCTACAGAGGATATGAATACCTACGAGTATGTAGTAGAAAGATCAGGAGATAATGAAAACTGGCAGGAAATAGGTTCTCTTAGGGCTAACGGCAGTAATGGAACTTTTGAGTATCAGTTTGATGACTTTAATGCATCCAAAGGATATAACTATTATCGCATAAGAATTATTGAATCTTCTGGCATGAACAGGTTTAGTGCAGTAAGAAAAGTATTTATTAAAGATATTGCGACTACTCTTTCGGTTTCCCCCAATCCGGCAAAGGAAAATATCAGCGTAAAGTTTGAATTGCCGGCAACTGCCGATGTTGTTGTATCGGTTCTTAACCAGCAGGGAGCCGTGGTAATTTCCAGACCGAATAAAGGTTTGGCCGGCTGGAATAAAATTGACTTCAATTTACCGGCTCAGTTGTCACAGGGTATATATGTTGTCAAGGTCACTATCGGGGAACTTAATATCAGTAAAAATATTATTATAAGAAAATAAAATGAAAATTCCAGAATCAGTGGCTGAATAAATTAAAAGCCTCTGAGTATGTAATAATCACTACCAAATCCAGATTTATGAAAAAACCAATTTTACATTTAACTACGGCCTTTCTATTGTGCCTGCTATTTATCATGTCATCCTGTAAGCGAACTGTATCTGAAAGAGAAAAAGATGAAACAGAAATATCAGATTCGGACAATGATAAAGAGGATGGCGAGGAAGGTGAAGAAAATGAAAAGGAAAGCGGAGCATCCAAACAACTAATGAGTTGGTTCCAGGCAAAAGGCTATCCCGATGCCCGGAATATGAGTACCAAATACCAGGCAGCCTGGGAGCAGCATCTTCAAATTAGAGGAGGTATTAAAGCTGATGATGTACCCGTTATCGAAAGTGCCAGTAATTGGGCTTCATTAGGGCAGAGCCAAACAAATGGAGGTACCCGAATTGGAGGAAGAGTTGTGTGTATGGCAATTGATCCCAACAATACTAATAATTTGTGGGTTGGATCAGCCAGTGGAGGAATTTGGAAATCTACTAATGCCGGATCAACCTGGACCAGTGTGCCTACTAATTTGCCAGTTTTAGGAGTATCAGCTATAATCATAGATCCTTCTAACTCCAATGTTATCTATGCTGGTACAGGAGAGGTTTACCATACAGAAGTAGGAGTTATGGGTTACAATGTCTGGAAAACAAGAGGAACTTATGGTATTGGTGTTATTAAAAGCACCAATGGCGGTTCAACCTGGACACAGGTAATGCCCAAACTTTCTTCAGATTTGTCAGCCATACAATCAATGGCATTTCATCCCTCAAACAGCAATACTGTTTTTGCTTGTGCAACAGATGGTGTTTACAGGTCAACAAATGCTGGTTCTACGTGGAGTAAAATTTATAACGGGATTAATGTAAGGGATATCGCAATTAATCCCACTGCTCCGGATCAAATTGTTATAAGTGTTGGTAATATGACGAATAGTGTAAAAGGTATTTTCAGAACTACAAATGGAAGCAATGCTAATCCTACATGGACTCAAATAACAAGTGGATTGCCAGCCTCATTTGAAGGCTCAATTAAGTTGGATAATGTAGGTTCTGGAGTTTTAGTCGCAAGTATAGGTATAAGCTCTGGTACCAGCAATGAGGTTTACAGGTCAACTGATTTTGGTGTTAACTGGTCAGTACTATCAACCTCAAATCATTGTTCATATCAATTTTGGTTTGCACATACAATTGCAATTAATCCTTTTGCTACGGATTCCATTATTTATGGAGGTGTGAATATCTATCGGCATAAAACATCACCAACTACAGGCAGGGCTAGTATAAGTGGCCTTCATGCTGATCATCATGATATCAAATTTGATCCAACCAGACGAGGAACCGTTTATGTATGTAACGATGGGGGAGTCTATAAAAGCACAAATGGTGGAATATCTTTTACTGCAATAAATACAGGATTAAATGCTACGCAGTTTTACGCTTCTTTGGGGGTATCAAGAACTAATGCCAATAGAATGGCTGGCGGTCTTCAGGATAATGGCCAGGTAATATTTAATGGTACAAACTGGGTGCAGCCAACATGGAGCGGCGGTGACGGAACTTCTGCAGCTATCAGCCCCTCCAATGATAACATTATTCTTGTTAGCCGGGATGCGAGGGCAATAAAGCGATCAACAGATGGTGGTGCAACAGGATCTGAGATTACCAGTAGCTATTGGGGTTTTGCTGGCGATTCAAGAACAGCTTTTGTTGCTCCGCTTGCTTTTGCACCTTCAGACGGAACAATTGTATATCAGGCATCTGACAATCTTCACAAGAGTACTAATTCAGGCGGATCATTTACAAATAATACGTTGGGGAGTGGAACTCCTGCAACAACGCCAGGTAATTTCATAGAGCAGCGTCACAAAACTGCTTTAGCAATGGCAGTTTCTCCAACAAATCCCAATAAGGTATATATATCAACATCTCCTTATGCGCAATATGACAATGATGTGAATGATATTTATGTGACAGGTACACCCAATTTGTTGAAAACAACAACAGGAAATACTCCTTTTACAAGTATAAAAGGAAGTTTGCCTGATCGATTTGTAATGGATATTGCAGTAAGCAGAAATAATGACGACAGCGTGTATGTGGTGCTCGGTGGATTTGGTACTTCACATGTTTATTTAACTCCAGACGGTGGTACTACCTGGCTGAGCAGGGGTGCTGGCTTGCCGGATGTGCCATTCAATGCCATATTAATTGACCCGATAAACCAGGGAACAATATATGCTGGGTCTGACTTTGGTGTATATGTCAGCCCGGACAGGGGAATAACCTGGTATGATTATAATACCGGCTTTTACGATGCCACTTTGGTGATGGATCTTCAGATTGATGCCAACAATAAGTTAATTGCCGCTACTCATGGTAAAGGTGTATTCAGGAGTGACTTATTTACTCATTCAACGCTTCCTGTTACACTCAGGGAATTTACCGGAGTCGCTTTACAGGGTCAAAATAAGTTACAATGGCAGGTAGAGCAGGAACAGGATTTTTCTAGATATGAATTAGAAAGGAGCGAAGATGGATCTGCTTTTAGCCGGATTTATACTGCAATGGCACAAGGCAGATCTTCTTACAGTTACTTAGACACAAAACCTTTATTTGAAGGTTATTACCGTCTTAAAATGATTGATATTGATGGTGCTTCCAAATATTCATCAGTTGTTTTTATAAGACAGTCTCAGGCCAGATCTGACTTTAGTGTGCTCGGAAATCCATTCTCAAACACTTTGGTCGTTAAATTCAGAATACCTGGGGATGGAAGAATCGCCTTGCAATTACATGATATATCTGGTGCATTAGTAAGAAGGGATGAGTTAAATGCTACAGGTGGTTCTGGTATTTATACTCTTTATGGCTTTGACCGCCTGAGTGCAGGAACATATATCCTGAAAATTAATTATGGTACTGAAAATCACTCAATAAAGGTCCAAAAAAAGTAAACAGTCTCAACATATTTTAACTCGGTAGCTGGTTATTACCCGCAGGGTAATGCCTGTAAACCTCCCCTTAACCGGGAGGTTTTTTACTTTATAGTAATCGGAAATATGCAGTCGATAATAATGTAATTTCTGCGTCAAATAGAATTGGCAATAATACCTTGTTAGCAATATGCCGGCTGTGTAATTTTATCGAAAGATCTGGTAACCTATGAAACTACAAGCCCTTTCGAACATTACCCGCTTTTTTTTCATTTCCTGTTTGCTGACAGCGGTATCCTTTCAGATTGCTGCTCAGGAAGTTTTTGCAGTTGATTCTGTCAACCGGACACTTACCCCCTCCGGCAGCCGTTATTATCTTGCACACCCTTACGAGATTACTTATGGCCCGGATGATTCGCTGTACATCACTGAAAAAGTTGGAAGAGTCCGTATCGTATCTGCACTTACAGGTCATAGTCGTATCATACTTGATCACAGGGCCAGTACCTATTTGAATATTTCACGGAATGGATTTGGTGTAGCTACTTCCATAGGCCAGAATGGAATGATGGGTCTTGCCCTGCACAAGGATTTTAAAGGTTCAGGATCTAATAATTATATCTATATCGCTTATTCCAACAACAGCACCTCATTACGAATATCAAGATTCACCTATAACACTTCTACCGGCCAGCTGGGCTCAGAACTAATATTAGTGAGCGGCATTCCGGCAGGAGGTGATCATAGTTCCGGCAGGCTGGTGTATGGGGCAGATGATAAGTTGTATTATTCTTGCGGTGATCTGGGAGCAAACCAGTTTGGTAATCGTTGCAATCCGATAATAGCCCAGGACCTGCCGACTTCGGCAGAAATCAGTGCTAATAATTATTCAAAATACCAGGGTAAAATTT